>CAYIAU010000044.1:0-5859 GCA_964361465.1 Candidatus Woesearchaeota archaeon | reverse complement strand
AAAACCAAGCTTTATCCACACTCTAAAGAATGTGGTTTTATCTTTGGATAAAATTTTTCTAAATAATTTTTTGCATGCTCAATGACCCTTCTAAATTTATCTCTTTCAACAAGCAAAACAACACCTGCTTCTATAATTGGGCGTATATCACTTGGAAAATCTTCTGAAAATTCAAAATCTGGAGGTATAGATAAACTCTCTCCACCTTTAAAATCTTTACTTATCCGAAAGAGAATTTCCCCAAAGTCCCTACATCGATGTGCTAGTGCAACATCTTTTTCATTATGATGATATCTATATTTCACAACATAAGGAAGTTCAGCTCCAGCCACATATTCAAATCTCAGAACAGTAGGATCAAAACACAATTCCGATACCATAATATCACAAAACCCTTCGGGTTTTAACCCCGCACTAAAGTGCGGGGCTTGTTCGTGGTTTTGTGACCACCGAGAAAATCCACGGCAAAACAACCACGGACTAAAGTCCGTGGATTTTAACGAGTGTTAACCATTACTCCTCAATAAAGCTCAGGCATTAAAAACATTGTTGCTCAGAGATTTTATCTCTATATCACAAAGCCATTGTATTTCGTTCGGGCTTTGGGATACAGAGCACAAAACAAACCACTGCCTTTAAGCAGTTGACAACTCCTTCGGAGTTAGTTTTGTGCTAAATCCTAAAAAATTTCTCCATACCCAATCAATCTCCAATGCCCAGCAATATTCCTCGCAACGCCGACATTATCTCCTTTGAAAACAACTGCAGGCACTTTCAAGCTCAACTCAAACTCATCTTTCTTCATCGTCTTCACAGCTCCGCCAGTAATTGAAGTGTTTATGCTGAGCATAAGAGTTTCCCCAGTTTTAATCTCCTCAACTTTAACATGCCCTCCAATTCCAAAAACCTCTGGAAATAATTTATACTTCACTCTCACCTTCTCTGACAATTCAGGCAGTTTCCCGACGAGAGAAACAACATTCTGCGCCAACACATCCTCCTTCCCCAAAACCATGTCAAGTTCTGTCTCAATGCTCATGCTTCCTCCAGGCGTCAACTCCTTCACCTCCTTCCCTCCCTTAAACAACTTCCTCACTCCTGTCTTTATCGTCTCATAATTCTCCTTAACTTTCCTTCCCGGTTTTATCTCAATCTCATCACCAACTTTCAATCTCCCTTGCTTCAAAGTCCCTCCTAAAACTGCCCCCTTCAAACTCTCCGGACTAGCGCCAGGCCTGTTAATGTCAAAACTCCTCGCGACAATAAAAATCGGCTCGCCTTTCAAGTTTCTCTCAGGACTCTTCAGCTCAACAATTGCCTTCAAAACATCAGAAACATTTACGCCCTGCTGAGCGCTCACAGGGATGATAACAGCATCGTCATACTTGCCCTTCAAAAAATTTCTGATTTCTTCATAGTTCTTCCTCGCCTGTTCTTCTGTCACAAGATCTATTTTATTCTGCACAACTATCAGCTCCTTAACATTCTTAGTCTGCAAAGCAATCAAATGCTCTCTCGTCTGTGGCTTTATGCCCTCGTTCGCCGCAATAACTAAAATCGCGGCATCAATCAAAGCCGCGCCCGAAAGCATCGTCGCCATAAGCATCTCATGCCCCGGCGCGTCAATAAAAGAAACATGCCTCACCAACTTCCCCTTTCTCTCAATATTATAATTCCCTTTCTCCTCGTAAATATCAGCGTCAGCATACCCCAGCTTTATAGTAATCCCTCTCTTCAATTCTTCCGAATGCAAAGAAGCCCACTTGCCGCTAAGCTTCTGCAGCAAAGTCGTCTTCCCATGGTCAATATGCCCCACAATTCCAATATTAATCGTTTCAAGTTCTTTTGCCATCATAAAGTTCTTGTATAGTACCACGCACTAAAGTGCGTTGAACTTTATGAGACAAAGATAAAAACACTATTTATATATATCCACAAATTAAAATATGTGTTTTTATCTTTGGATAACTTTCCTAACAGAAATTACCTTTTAAAATCTATGCTCCATAAGCCAGCTCAGTCTTAGGAACATTATAATTTTTCTGCCTCAAATGATATCTTCTCTGCTCTCTCTTTTCCTTCATCTCATCCTTTATTTTATTGCCCCTGTAATCTCCTTCATAAACAACATTACCAGAAGAAACGCATCCTCCGACTAAAAAAGTCAAGCTTAACACAACAGAACCTCTAGCAATTTTCTCTAATAGCATATTAACTATTCTTTCTTCTCTTCCTCTACCCTGCTCTCTGAAACAGCTTCTTCTTTCGGTTTATTCTGCTCTGGAAAAATCTCCTCTAATTTCTTAGTTCCTTCTTTAACAACATTAATATTAACTTGCACGATTTTCTCTGCTATTGACTTTCCTCTAACAGTCTTCCTTCTTCTAATTCCTTTAATAGAATCACTCATTCCCCAGCCCTTCTTCAACAAAACCCTTCTCAAACCAATTCCCTCAACTTTCTCCATCATTGGAAAACCAGCGATATCACTCCCGCCAGTTATCTTTAGTTCATAACCAGAAAGCTCTTGCTTAATCTCTTTACCATCAAAAGTCTCGCCAACTGATTTCCCAGACAATACATCTCCTTCTACTTCAAGCTTCCACGCTTTTCCCTTATTTGATATGTTCAATTTCAATGCCATTACATTATCTCAAGAAAACTATATTTAAAACTATCTAATAACTGAGCGGTAAAGTAAATGTCACTTTTTACTCTCACTCTTACTATTAAGTATATATTTATCTCGCTTAATAGTTGTTATGTCTAATTCCAAACCCCTGAGAGTTTCGCGTTGCTCGGCTAGAAAAATTGTGCGAGCTCTCTTTTGCCAAGTTTTCTAAATCTGTCGCATTCTTGCTTTAAATGATATGAAAAAACATTTTCAAAACCAATGTTTTCCACATTTTTTCCAATTTCTTTAACTACCAAAACTGCCGGAACAAAATCGCCGTCTGATGAAACTAAAACTGCCGTGTCGTAAGCGTTATTGTAGGCAAGTTTAACCATATCGACAGCAAGATGAATGTCGTCTTCTTTTACCTGATAAATTGTTTTTCCGTCAATTTTCACCTTTTGCATTCTGCATAGAACAAGTTTGAAGCTCGGAATTCTTTGTAACAGGTCAAAGAATTTTTGTTGTTTCATGTATCCCTCTTCATCATAACTTTTATCTAGCGGAGCAGTATAATAATAAACACTAATCAATCTTCTACCTTCCGTTAGATAATCGGAAAATTTCTTAAAATTAAACTCTATTTGCCTCACATTTGGAAGCATTCTCTTTACAATATGATACAGATTATTTCCGTCAATAAAGATAATAATCCTCTCTATCTTGTTATCCGTTTTTGACATTAAACAACTAAAAATTCAGATATTAATAAATTTAATTGAGATAGAAACCCAGGTTTGCAGTGCAATCCTGGGGGGTTTATGATTATTACAATAACTTGAAGTTTTTAAGCGTTTTGGTTTTTTCATTTCTATTTAAATTCTACGAATTCTTGTCACATTGCACTCTCGCCTTCGGTTCGGGGAGTTTAACAGGAATTTAACGAAGTCGTGAGCGTAGCGAACGATTTGGGAAAAATGTGAGCTGAGCATTTTTCCGTTAAATTCCTGTTAAACTCAATAAGTGCAGATTTGTAAATCCTCCGCCCAATAGTGGGCGGTTTTTAGCAAGTTTTTTAATCATCGTTTTTCTTATTCTATCATGAGAATTAGATTTTGTCCAAAATGTGGAAGTCAGAATTTTGAAGAAGTCAGGGAAGGTAAACTTCCAGGCATGCCTTAGCATTATGCAAATCAAAATTCTTTTAGATGTAAGGAATGCGGTTTCACTTCCACAATTTTTCCAGAAGCTGATAATAAAAAAGAGTTGGACAAAATCAAAAAAGGATTAAGTAAAAATTGCACCAAATAATTTTTTCCACCCCAAAAGAAAAATTAAAACTAACGAGGTCGCCTCTTGCTCCACTCGTGCCTCACTTCGTTCGGTCAAGCAACAGCAGATTAAGAGGTAATTTCTTTTTGCTTCACAAATATGCTTAGTACCGACTAGAAATTAGCCCAAATAAATAATTCGGATTTACTTCTCTTAATCGCAATGTTATAAACCTCATTTACTTTACAGCTCACTAAACTCCCTTAATTCCTCTTATCTCCTCCAGCACCCTCAACTCTCCAGCAGAAAGCAAATCCTTGTTCTTCTTGAAATTCTTGAACTGCTTCTCACTAATGTCAGAATACAAATATTTCCTATCTCCCAAGCGTCTCTCAAAATTCACGCCCGGCAGACTAATCGCAACCTCTTCTCCTTTGCCAGCAGAATCAACGCTCTCCTTATCCAACTGCAAACTCTTTACTCTCGCTATCTCCTCGCCTTTCTCATCAATCAAATGAATTCCTTTCTTAACTCTGCCAGCCAAAACTCTGACTCCAAAAATCGCAGGATTTGAATTCCTAAAAACATATTTGTGCAATATATCCAGCTTGCAAATAGCAGAAAGCCCCATCATTCTCTCCCTCTCAATTTCACCCGCCCGCAATTTTCTCCACTCTTGCAAATCCTCAATAAGCTTGTAAACAACTTCATCAGAAAAAACTTTCACATTACCCAACTCCAGCTCATCCTCAGCAGTAACATTGAATCCCAAAATAACCGCATTCAAAGCATTGCTTTCCAAATTTGTCTTTGCGGAAATAACATCTGCCTTTCCTATCGGCCCAATCCCTGCCTTAACTATCTTCACATTCTCCTGCCTTAACAAACTAACAAGCGCCTCCAAACTGCCCAAAGAATCCGCCTTGATAATAATTCCCTCCTTGTCCAGTTTAATCAAGCCAGACACTTCCCTCCTGAACTCTCTTTCTATATTCTCCAAATTGCCGTCTATTTTCTGGAAAGGCATTCCAGGAAGAATCTCTTCTTTAGTCGTTAAATGAATCCTCACGCCTGTTGCAGCACGCACCTCGCGAACATTATAATATTTCCCATCGCAAAGCGGCTCAACCTCATCAATCGCCCTAACTCTTGAAACCATCGGCTTCCCACCAAAAGAAGCAATCGCTATCTCATCCCCCTCCTTCAAGCATCCGTCGTATAAAATAGCTTCAACGCTCTCTCCTGCTCTTGTCTTCTTTATCTCGAGAATCACTCCTTTAGCATTCTCACTAAGTCTCAACCTCTCCCTCAAAAACTTCTGGCTCAAGCCGCACAAAGCAAAAAGCAGTTCTGGAATTCCTTCCTTTGTCCTCGCAGAACAAGGCACAATTGCAATCTGCTTGGTAAAATCACTTATCTCATAAAACAAAGCAGAATCAAATCCCTGCTCCTGCAAAGCTCCCTGAAAAGTCAAAAGTGCCTCGTCAAACTCCTGCCGCGCATTAATAGCCTGGCTCTCAATACTCTCCTTCAAACTCTCACCGAAATCTGAACGCCATCCTGAAATCGTGTCAACTTTATTCAACGCAACCAAAAAAGGAGTTTTGTTAGCCCTCAAGATCTGCAGCACTTCAAATGTCTGCGGTTTTATTCCTTCCTTTATTGAAACAACCAGAATAGCCAAATCCGCCAAACTCCCTCCTCTCCTCCTTAAATTAGTAAAGGCTGCGTGCCCTGGTGTGTCAATAAATAAAAATCCAGGTATCTCAAGCTTCACGCCCTCTTTCTCAATAAGCGGACAAGCTCTCCTCAAATTAGACAAAGGATATTTAGTAAAAGAAATTCTCTGCGTGATTCCGCCCGCCTCTCTGCTTTGAATATCGCTCTCTCTAAAACAATCAAGAATTGAAGTCTTTCCGTGATCCACATGCCCTGCTATGGTGACTATTGGCTGGCGAATTTTCAGATTCTCT
>CAYIAU010000043.1:0-5872 GCA_964361465.1 Candidatus Woesearchaeota archaeon | reverse complement strand
GCTTTATAAAAACAAGTGTTTTTATATAATAACGGAAGGTTTAAAAGGATTGAAAATAATAACAAGATATGCAGGAATTGAAGTTGATTGAAATGGCGAATTTTTTTCTTGAGAATCCTTATAGAGAAATGTACATCAGGGAGTTGTCTAGAAAATTGAAATTGAGTGTTTTTGCCGTGAAGAAGTATGCTGACTTATTGGTAAAGGAGGGCTTGTTGATTGAAGAAAGGAGGGCTAATCTTCGTTATTTGAGAGCGAATATGGAGAATCCTGCTGTGAAACAATTGAAGGTTGCTTTGAATTTGAAGAGAATATTTGACAGCAAGATGGTTGAAGCAGTTGAAGAGGGAATTCTTAACTTATCTTCTATCGTGGTTTTTGGCAGTGTTGCGAAGGGAGAGGATGATGAAAATAGCGATTTAGATGTATTGATAATTGGGAAAGATAATCGGATTAATTTAGATGGTGTTGAGAAAAGAATTGGAAAGAGAATTAACGAGCAGATCTTTAGCTGGAGTGAATGGAATAAACAGGCGAAGAACAATAAGGCGTTTTATACTGATGTTCTTATATATGGCATTGCTCTTTATGGAGAGTTGCCTATTGTACAATGAAAGTTGATAATATTGAGGATTGCTTTAAATTTAGATTATTAAGGAAGATTGAGCCGAATAGTGAGAAGAGCAAAAGGTCTATGGAGCTGGCAGAGCAGGAAGCTGTTGAAGCTGAGAGTGCAATGAAATTTCCTATTTTAAAGTATGTTATTCTAAGCTCTTATTTTGCGATGTTTCACGCAGCTAGAGCTGTGTTGTATAGGGATGGTATTCAGGAAAAAAGCCATTATGCAATTTTTGTTTATCTGAAAGAAAAATATTCTAAGAAAGTTCATCTATCTGTTCTGAATTTATTAAATGTGCATAGGATTGAAAGACATGAAGCGATGTACGGTTTGGATTATAAGCCGGATAAGGAAGAGGCGGATAGGGCTATAAAAGATGCAAAGTTATTCATTAAGGAAATGGGATTATTATTGAAGGAGGGGAAATGAAACAGAAACCGAGGGGCATGATTGGGCTGGAGATACACGCTTATGTTGTGACGAGGGAGAAGCTGTTCTGTTCGTGTTTGGCGTCGCGGGAGAAGGGATTGAAGCCGAATGTGAATGTCTGTCCGATTTGCAAAGACTTAAATATGGGGTGTTCTTTTCTATAGTATGTTTTTTAAAAATTATCTTCTTAAATTAGAGGGCTTGAATAATCAAAAGAATAGAGAGTTAATCTGTGTGTATGGTTGTTCTCAGATTGTTCAATTAATTTATCAAGACATTAAAAATAACTGCAAGATGGAGACGATCAAAATAGTCCAGAAAGCATTAAACGCTCCTTACATCACTTTTTATTGCTGGATAAGTGGTAAAAATCCTATTCCAATTTCGAAGGTATATGGGTTATTAAGATTATGGAAAAAAATTTGTTATAAGACTAATGAAGAAGTATCAGATAAATTTAATGAAGTTTATTTACATTCAAGTGGGTTTAGCCAGAATGGTCAGAGAAAAGTAGCGCTTCCAAAAGAAATGAATGAAAGTCTTGGCTACCTTATTGGATTCTTTCAGGGTGACGGCCACTTAAAGAAAGATAATAAGCAAGGATTTCAAGAGCATTCAATTTATTTTTATGAGGCTGATAAGAGGATGCTAGAAGAGATAAACGATATTTTGTACTACGAATTCAATGTAAGGGGCAGGATATACCACCAATCAAATGAAACAGGCAGTTGGCATACATTAAGGCTTTCGTCAAAGCCAGTCTATTTGTTTTTTAGGTATGTTCTTGGATTGGAGGCTGGTAGGAAGACAGGATACATAAAAGTACCCAAATTAATAAAGGAAGCGAATAATATTGTTCAATTTGCTTTTATTCGAGGATTTTTTGATGCTGAAGGAGGTGTTGGAGAGACCAATAAAAATCCATGGCTAGAGATAGGACAAGCTTCTAACAATTATCCTGCAGAAGTTTTGTTTTGGATAAGAAACAAGCTTGTTGAACAGGGGATTGAGCTAACCAAACCACAAAAAGTAACTAATCAAAGTTTTTTTAGATTAAGAACTTCAAAAAGAGATACAATTAAGAAGTTTTTTTCTATAATCTCATCGAGTCATCCGAAGAAATTAAATAAGTTCGAAGGTATCGTTGAGAGATGATGAAAGGAAAAATAGGATTGGAGGTGCATGGCTATATAAAAACTAAAGAAAAACTTTTTTGTAGATGTGCTGCGCATAGAGAAAGAGGCACTAAGCCAAACACTTTCATTTGCCCATTGTGTTGTGGAATGCCTGGAGCAAAGCCTATGCTGGTGAATGAAGAGGCAGTTAAGAAGGCAATTATGATTGGGCTTATGCTGAAATGCAAGATTAATGAAAATTGGAAATGGCAGAGGAAACATTATGACTGGCCGGATATGCCGAAAGGATATCAGAATACTATTTCTGGGAGTTACGCTGTGCCTGTCGGCGTTGAGGGGAATTTTTTCGGAATAAAAATAAGGAGCATTCATCTTGAAGAGGATCCTGCTTCTTGGGAGCCTTTGACAGGGAGAGTTGATTACAACAGGAGTGGTTTGCCTTTAGTTGAAATAATTACAGAGCCGGATTTTTCTACAGCAGAGGAGGTTATGAATTGGCTGAAGAGACTTATTCATCATCTTAGTTATTTAAAATCTGTTGACTCTAATGCGGGAATTAAAGTTGATGTGAATGTTTCTGTTTTGGGAGAAAGGGTTGAGATAAAAAACATTAGTTCTGTTGAAGATATTGGCAGAGCAATAGATTTTGAGTTGGAGAGGCAATTGCGTGAAGGAGGAAGAAGAGAGACGAGGAGGTTTGATTCTGGGGAGGGGAGAACAGAAGTGATGAGGGAGAAAGAGGAAGCAGAAGATTACAGGTTTATTACTGACCCTGATTTGCAGGATGTTGTGATAGACGGGAAATTTGTTAGGGAGATGAAGGAAAAGATGCCTGAGTCGCCGGAGGATAAGCTGGAAAGGTTTGTCAAGAAACATAATCTTGGCAAAAAAGATGCTGAAGTTTTGGCGCAGAACATTGATGTTGCCGAGTTTTTTGAGGAAGTTGTTGACTCTGGAATAGATGCAAAGTTTGCTTTGCCTTGGGTGACTGTTGAGCTGTTGAGGCATTTGAATTATAATAAAACTAATCTGGATAATATTGAGATAAAGGTTGAGCATTTTGTTGCCTTGCTTAAATTGGTGAGGAGCGGGAAGATTACAGAGCTACAGGGGAAGCAGATTTTGAACAAGTTTTATCCGAAGAGTTTTGATCCGTCAAAGAAAGTTGAGGAGAAGATTTCTGGGGAGAAAGAGCTGGAGCAGATTGCTTTTATTGTGATAAAGAATAACAAGAAGGCGGTTGAGGATTATAAATCTGGAGATGAGAGATCTATTAATTTCTTGATTGGGCAGATTATGGCGAAGACAAATAGGCGGGCGGATTTTAAGGTTGCTAGGAGAGTTCTGGAGAAATTGCTTGGGGATAGATAATTTTATATATGTGTATGCATATGCGCAAATATGGTTAAGGTAATATCTTTGTCAGATGAAGCTTACAGAAGATTAAAAGCGATTAAGGGAAACAGGAGTTTCTCTGAGATAGTAATTGATATAACTAGTGATGGTAAGAAGAAGGATATCATGAAGTTTTGTGGTTTGTGGAGAGATGATTCTAAGTATTGGGAAAACTTTAAGAAGGAGATAAGGAAATCAAGGGATAGAGCAAAACTGAGAGAGGTTAAGTTCTGATGTATTGTTTGGATACTAATGTTATAATTGAGATTATAAGAGGAGATGAAGAGCTGACTAAAAAGATTCAGAATTTGTTAGACAAAGGCATTAATTTTTTTATTACTGCCGTAAGTTTATGTGAGTTATATAAAGGAGCTTATGGTCATGCTAAGCCAGATGAGAAAATAAGAGTTCTTGAGGATTTTATCTCTAATTTTGAGTTATTGTCTTTAAATAAGGAGTCATCACAAGAGTTTGGGAAATCTTACAAATTATTAGAGAAGGCTGGAAGCATAACTAAAGAGTTTGATTTGATGATCGCTTCTATTGTGAAGGTTAATAATTTGATTTTGGTTACAAGAGATAAGAAGCATTTTGATGGTTTGGGGATAAAGGTGGAGGTGTGGTGATGCTTGAGAAATTGCTTGGGGAGTTGAGTTAATCAATAACTTTAAATGTTGATTTTTCTCGTTATTACAGAGTAAAAAAGTAGAGGTCTTGCTTTTTTTACTCTGTCTCACAAAGTCTAAAAAAGACAAAGACTTTGTGATATTGGGCCTATAGTATAGTGGATAGTACGCGGGGCTTCGGAAAGCTGGCTTTCAAGAACTGCAATAGCCAGTAAGTCTTTGAAGAGACCCCGAAACGAGGGTTCAATTCCTTCTAGGCCCATAGTTTTAAATATTACTACTTATCTAATTTTTTGTGGATAATGCCTATTGGATAAAATATATTTGTGAGAAGTTAAGGGAAAGAGGGGTTTGGGAGGATAAGCCCTTTAGCTTTGACTCTAAGGGTAAGGAGTTGGAGTTTAAATTTGAGCAGAGGGAGAAAATTCCTTTAATAAAATCTAGAAATTTATTGTTGTATAATGTTAGATCGCAAAATAATTATCAGGTTGGCGAGGTTTTTAGAATGAGGATACTTGATACTGAAATACACTTTAACGCCCTAGAGGCAGATAGGACTGATGAACTTTATGCGGATATTTATGAGAGAAGAAGGCATTTAGAGCTTGAACATATCAATGTTATTCTTGGCAGAAGTATTTTATTTGATAAAAGAATTGGTTTGGAACCTTTAGCATTAAATTTTGCAGATTTTGTTTATGACTGCAAAGAAGTCGATATTTCCCAATCAGTTTATTTTGGCGAGGACTTTTCTGCTCCCGACCCATCAAGTTTTGCTCTTGAAGCTGATGGTAAAGAACATGAGGAATTTGCAGGGTATGAATCTGCGAAGATTATTCTTCTTAAATCAATGTTTTCTTTTGATTTGGCCGCTCATTATCCAGAGCCTGGAGAAATGGCAGATAATTTTGTTGATATGGCTGTTAGGATGAGTGCCAGAAAAATTGGGCATTAATATTAACTGGATTTTAGTTAAGTTTAATAAATCTGCTTTCTAAATTGTTGAATGAAGAAAAACGAGAAGGGCGTGACTGCAGAGAAGGATGAATTTTCCGAGTGGTTCACGCAAATTATGCTGAAGGCGGATTTGGCAGATTACACAAATGTTTCTGGCGCGATTGTTTTCAGACCGAGGGCTTATGCTATTTGGGAGAGGATTAGGGAAGAGGTTGATAAGAGATTTAAGAAACTGATTTACTTGAATCAAAAAAACTATAATTACTACACCCCGGATTAGCTTTCATACCCCATATTCCTTGGTCTAAGATCCCATATAGATTAGCAAGTTTTTCTAGCGTTACATCTTTTCTTTGTTGAATGTAGTCTATTCCCTCTTTACTTGCTCCAACATGATGAATAAATTTACCAAAAATGTGCTTGCAAAATTGTTCATACTGAATAGTATGGAGGGTTAAGTAATGCCAAAACATATCAACTGGTCTAGAGGGAACAAAATCAGAATTTGGATAAATAATGATTAAAGATATCCATTTTTTAAACTCTTTTTCAATTTTTTTAGCTAAATTTTTATCTACCTTGTCGAATAATTGTTTTAAATACGCTACTTGCTCTGGAGCTTCTAATGGTAATGAGTAGTTGTCAACAAGTCTTTCTGTAACGAAAGACAAATCATATTCTTCAAGTCTTTTTAAAGCATCTAACTGACC
>CAYIAU010000042.1:1378-6127 GCA_964361465.1 Candidatus Woesearchaeota archaeon | reverse complement strand
CTGTCCTATTTTGTAAAACAGGCTGTCCTATTTTCAAAAAAGCCAATCTACTCATTTTGCAAATCCTCACCAATCGTCACCTTATCAGCACCAGCAACAATCTTCAATCTCTTCACGCCCTCTGAAGGCCTTATCGGCGTAACGGCATCCATCGCAATAGGAACATCACTGCTAAAAGAAATAGTATTATCCCCTGTCAAGGAAGCAATAACAAAAACCAGCGCATCGTCCTGAATAGTCACAGACTCAACTCCCGTAGGCAGATAAGCCACAATCGTGACCTTTGACGGCTCGCCAGCAAAAAAGACCGTCTCCGCAGAAGAAACAACCTTGTTACCAAAATTAACAAGATGATTGAATTTAATCCTGTCCTGTATCTGCCCAGAATAAAACAAGCTCAACCCCAAAATGCTCAAAATCAAAAAAGTAGCGAAAGCCACGACAATCAAATACTCTGTAGCAACCTGCCCCTTTTTCCTCTCCATAACAGATATATATAAATAAAAAAGATATTTAAAGGTTCTTGGCTTGCTATAATCATAAAGCCCAAACAAAACGCAAGGGCTTTGTGAGACTAAGATAATGAAAACAAAAAGAGGCAAACTCAAATACTTCGTAGCTTTCATATTCGTAATCGCAATACTGCATTCCGTATTTCAATTAACATTTTTCACCCCAGGCTTCCTCGGCTTTTACGAAAGAGGCATCTCCGGCTTCTCCGTCGGCAAAACCGACTTGGGCGACGAAATAGAATCCGAGCCGATCTCTCCTCTCTCAAGAATACTTCTTATAGCAGAATGGACATTGCTGATTATGGGAGTAGTTTTCCTCACACTAAAAAAAAGAAGCGAGATAAAAAAAGAAATTCTCGGAATTGACTTGAAAAAATACAGCGCAAGGGGCAAGAAAACAGAACTCGACACTCTTTACAACCTGCTCAGAGAAAAAAAATCACTCCACATCACAACAATCGCAAAGGCCTTCAACGTTGACAAAGCTCTCGCGCTGAAATGGGCGAAAACACTTGAAGAAGGAAAACTCGCAAGAATAGATTATCCAAGATTCAGCGAGCCAGAAATATCACTGAGGAAATAAAATGGGAAAAAAGCAAAAAACCAGCAGGACAATAAAAAGAATAAAACCAGAAGTATTCGACGACAAAACAGAAATGGAAAACCTAAGAAAAAAACTCTATTTCCTCAGCCGCCCAAACGCCTCTTCTTACCCCTTCCAAAGCGTCCGTGAAACAGCCATAGATTTTAACACCCAAGCTCCCCTTCCTCCCCCCCAAACCTCCAGTAAAACAGCCCCAGATATCAACACCCAAACTCAAAGCCCCAAGCAAACAAGCAAAAGCTCCCCAACTCAATCTCTTATGGAGCAAAGAATCAGCGAGAACAATCCACTTCTAGATTCAAGCCCAGAAAAAATAAAAATAATTTCAAGCGAAAAAAACAAACCCTCGCCCTCTTCCATAAAAAACCAAGAGTCTCCAATCTATAAACTCTCGCCCTCTTCTGAAAAAAGCCCTGAAGAAACTCCGCAAAAAGAAAAAAGCGGCGAGATACTTGAAGAATACGAAATCAATTCCGACGGCTCAAAAGTCAAGGTTGAAATAAGACAAGGAAAATTAGCGCCGACTTATAATTTATACATCCCGAAAATTGACGTCGCGACCTCAAAACTCTTGGAAGAAATAAGAAACGAGCTAGTCTCCATAACTTCAATCAGCGTGAATGAGCTAATAGACCCCTCGTCAATATCTATCATAAAAGAAAGATTCCTGAAAGAAGCAAAAAGAATAATCAAAGACCGGCTCCCAAGCATTGAAGCCGGCGTTGAGGAATACCTCGTCGGATTATTAATACAAGACATGCTCGGACTCGGCGAAATAGAATTCCTCATCGCAGATCCTTCACTAGAAGAAATCGTCATCCCTTCATCAAAAGAAAAAATAAAAGTCTACAGAAAAAAATACGGCTGGCTCGACACAAACATCAAGATAGGAAGAGAAGACAAAATAATCAACTACGCAAACATAATCGCTCGAAGAGTCGGCAGGCAAATCACTATCCTCAATCCGCTATTAGACGCACACCTCATCACCGGCGATAGAATAAACGCAGTCCTCTATCCAATAAACACGAAAGGAAACACTATAACAATAAGAAAATTCGCCCGCGACCCATTCACAATCGTTGATATGGTCGCAAACAAAACCTGTGATTTGGAAATAGCCGCGCTCCTCTGGCTCGCCATAGAATATGAAATGAACGTCCTAATCTCCGGCGGCACAGCGTCGGGAAAAACATCCTTCCTCAACTCCTGCATGCCCTTCATCCCGCCAAACCAAAGAATCATCAGTATAGAAGACACAAGAGAGCTTATGCTCCCTGAATTCCTTTACTGGAGCCCGTTAGTAACAAGAACTCCAAACCCAGAAGGAAAAGGAGAAGTCAAAATGCTTGACCTCCTAGTGAATTCTCTTAGAATGCGCCCAGACCGAATAATCCTCGGCGAGATGAGAAGAAAAGACGAGGCAATGGTTCTCTTTGAGGCAATGCACACTGGACACAGCGTCTATGCAACTGTCCACGCCGACACCGCAGCAGAAACAATCTCGCGCCTCGTCAATCCGCCGATAGACGTCCCGCCAAATCTGCTAAAAAGCGTAAACCTAAACGTCGTCATGTTCAGAGACAGAAGAAAAGGAATCCGCCGTGTTTCGCAGGTAGCAGAGTTTGAGCCAGAGGGAGAAAAAACAATAGCAAACATAATCTACCGATGGTCGCCTGAAGAAGACAAAATAATAAGGCACGGCGAGACATTAAGATTCTTTGAAGACATAGCTCGTAACACCGGAATGTCACAAAAAGAAATAAATGATTATTTAGAAGAAAAAAAGAACATCATCAGTTGGCTCATCAAGAACAAAATCCGCGACCTCGCCAGTTTCGGAAAAATTATGAACCTCTATTACAGAAACAAGGAATCTCTTCTAAAAGCAATAAAGAATGATGATAAAAAAACACTCTTCGGACAATGAAATTTCGCATACCATTTACGCTAACGAGCATTGAAAGACAGAAAAATACTTCTAGATTTTTCATGATAAAAAAAGGCATTGAAAAAAGCCCGCTCCAGGAAGCTCTTGACGACGCAAACGTCGATCTCACCGCAGAAGAATACCGCGCAATAGCGAGAAAAAGCTTCATAACCTCGTTCCTCGTCCTCTATGTCTTAGCAAGCACAATTCTCGTCGTAATGAAAATAGAAAAAGCTTTCCTTATCTCGCTCGGCGTCGTCGCCATTTCCCTGCTAATTTACACCAGCCAGGTTATATATCCAGGACTTTACATAAAAAGAAGAATAAGAGACATAGAAAAGAATCTCATTCCCGCGCTCCAAGACATCGTCGTCCAGCTCAACGCAGGAATCCCTCTCTTCAATCTCCTCGCAAATATAGCAAATTCTGATTACGGAATTCTAAGCGAGGAATTCGCAAAAGCGGCAAAAAAAATAAACGCCGGCTTCCCGCAGATAGAAGTCTTGGAAGAGCTCGGCGAAAGAAACCCCTCAATATTTTTCAAGAGAGCGCTCTGGCAGATAAGCAACGGAATGAGAGCCGGAAGCGACATCGCCGTCATCATCCAAGAAAGCATCAAATCACTCACTCAAGAGCAGATACTTCAAATACAAAACTACGGAAACAAGCTCAATCCCTTGATTATGTTTTACCTCCTTACCTCAGTAATCCTCCCCGCGCTCTCAATAACTTTCCTCACAATAATTTCCTCAATGATAGGCCTTGAAAAAATAATCATAGTAATCCTATTCATCAGCATCGCCTCCTTCGTAATAATAATACAAATGATGTTCCTCGGCGTCGTGAAATCAATCAGGCCAAGTCTGCTCTAAAATGAAACCGCTCAACGTAAAAGAAAAACCAATAGTCCCACAGAAAAAGAAAATAAAACCTCTAAAAACAATAATTGGAATTTCAATAGCACTGCTTCTCGGAGCCGCCTCTTTCCTCTTCACAAAAAGCATACTCTCTTCATCAATCATCGCACTCCTAATCTTCTTTGCTTCAATACTTTATTTCTTCCTCCAGGAAAAACTAAAGGTAACCACAAGAATAAGAAAAATGGAATTCGTCTTCCCAGATTTCATAGAACTAATGGCAGCAAATCTTCGCGCAGGAATGACAATTGACCGCGCTCTGCTCCTAAGCTCAAGAAAAGAATTTGACCCTCTTGACAAAGAGATTTTAATCCTCGGAAAAAATATCGTAGCAGGCAGAGATGTGAGCGCCGCGCTTCAAGAAATGTCAAAAAGAATAAACTCAGACAAGATAAACAAAACCGTTGGAGTAATAAACTCTGGAATAAAATCAGGAGGAAACATCGCTATCCTTCTCGAAGAAACAGCAGTGAACATGCGCGAGAAAGCCTTCATAGAAAAAAGAGCGTCGTCAAACGTCCTTATGTATATGATATTCATCTTCTTCGCCATAGCTGTCGGCGCGCCCGCCCTCTTCTCCCTCTCCTCTGTCCTCGTCCAAGTCCTCTCAACAATTCTCGGAAGCATTCCGGAAATCAAGGCAAGCGTCAGTCTTCCCTTCACCCTAACCTCAATAAACATATCAGTGAGATTCATAACCTATTTCTCGCTAACATTTCTAATAGCAATAGACATAATGGCGTCAATGCTCCTTGGCTTAGTAAGCAAAGGCGAAAGAAAAGAAGG
>CAYIAU010000042.1:0-1278 GCA_964361465.1 Candidatus Woesearchaeota archaeon | reverse complement strand
TAGATACATTTTTATATGAATATCTCTTCATCCAGATATGAAAAAGAAAGTGAAAAAAATCTCAATAGCTCCAAAAAAGCCAGTTAAAAAAATCAAAACTCCTTCCCAAAATAAACCATCTGAAATCGTTCCAACTGGAATCGCTTCTTTTGACGAGCTCATAGAAGGTGGCTTGCAAAGAAACTCAACAAATATGATTCTCGGCGGCTCTGGCTCCGGCAAGTCAATCTTCGCGACGCAATTTCTCGTCGAGGGAATGAAAAAAGGAGAAAAATGCCTATACGTCACCTTTGAGGAAAAAAAAGAAAAATTCTACAACAATATGAAAGACTTCGGCTGGGACCTCGCAGAATATGAAAAAGGGGGGCTCTTCATTTTCCTTGAATACACTCCGACAAAAGTCAAGACAATGCTGGAGCAGGGAGGCGGTTCAATAGAAACAATCATCCTGACAAAAAAAATATCCCGCTTGGTAATAGACAGCATAACCTCCTTTGCACTCCTATTCCAGGAAGAGCACTCAAAAAGAGAAGCAGCTCTCTCGCTCTTTAATATGATAAGCACTTGGAACTGCACTTCAATCCTAACCTTAGAAGAAGAGCCGACAGCAAAAAAAGGCTCGTCCAAACCGCTTGAATTTGAAGCAGACTCAATAATTCTCCTTTACTACATACAAGAAAAAGGACAGAGAAAAAGATACGTGGAAGTCCTGAAAATGCGCGGCACAAAGCACTCTAAGAAAATGCACCCTTTTGAAATAAACGACGCCGGCATATCAATCCAGAAATCTCCAACGAAAAATACTCCAATTGAATAATTATCACAATTGCTCAATATCCTTTCTTCTTTTTTGCTTTTGCCTATTAGAATAAAATAGCAAAATAAAAAAAATGATTTCAAACCCTATAAAGACTTGAATTATCACAACTATCCAAACAGGATTCTTTGCGAGTGTAGACCAAAAGAAAAGCAGAATTGAGATTAACAAAGCAACTGAAGAAGTAATTATAGTAATAAAAATCGTTAAATAATTATTATAGTCCTGATATTCTAAATTCTTCAGAATGATATCTTTCAGAAGTGGTTTGGATAATTCTACCATTTTTCAGAAGCGCCATAATAAGCAAAAATTACCCCTAATACAAATGACACTAATGGAGGAATACCCCAAATTGAAGCAAAACCCTTGCTCACAAGAGAAATGGAAGTTCCAGTCATACCAACTAAAATAAGAAGTATTCCAAATATCAGCCAAAACAAGTTTCTCCTTCTCTTATC
>CAYIAU010000041.1:0-6268 GCA_964361465.1 Candidatus Woesearchaeota archaeon | reverse complement strand
ATGCCCCTGCCGGTTCCATCGATTGCGATCGCTGACCGTCAGTGGCTATGAACTTCGCCTACGCTCAGTTTCATCAAATGCCCCTGCCGGGAGTCGAACCCGGGTTTCGGCCGTTCTTCGAGGTCATCGACATCCTATTTTAAAGGAAGGTTGCTCGCGAAAGGGCCGCGTCCTTGGCCACTAGACTACAAGGGCACGTTCTTGATAAATGAAATTGTCTTTTAAATGTTGTTGTTTTTTCTTTTGTGTAGAAGAGCGAAAGACATAAAAACTCTGAATATTGTTTATTTTTATGAATGAAATAAAAGACAGGTTGTTCAAGGAGCTTGTTAAGAAAGGATATTCGCAATCCCAGAAAGGCGTGAAGTGCTGGGACGCTGCGAACAGAAGTCTTATGTATGCTAATGAAGAATTAGCGAAGAAGTTTCTTGAGTTCAGGGATTTTCCGCGATATAGGAAGATAGTTGTTGATACAGAGATTGCATTGATTAAGGATAATGCTGCGAAGTTTTTTGATGATGGAGAGGAGCTTAATTTTAATTTGATAGACTTGGGCTGCGGCGATGGATTGAAGGCAAAGGTTTTCATTGGAGCTTTGGGAGAGAAATACAATTTACGCTATTGCCCTGTGCATATAAACAAGTTTTTGATTGACAAGGCTTTGCAGAATGTTAAGGAGCAGAAATTTAATAACATCTCTGAATATATGCCGTTTATTGCTGACCTTGAATCGCTGGATGATGTCGTTGGAGGAATAAGGAACGATGATTACAAGAATAATATTGTCCTGCTTTTTGGGAGCATACTTGCAAGTTTTGATATACACTCTTATTTGTTTAATTTGAGCCAAGCGATGATGCCCGGAGATTTTTTAGTGATTGGCAATGGAATAAGGGCTGAAGAGAGATTTTCACATTTGGAATTGTATAAACATTCTATTTTTGATGAATGGCTTTTTCTTTTAATGCGAGAGCTTGGTTTTGAGAGAGATGAGGTTGAGTATGACGCGAGATTTGCCAACGGAAGGGTAGAGGGATTTTATAGGATTAAGGTTGAAAAGTCAATTCAGCATGAAGGCAAGAAGATAGAGTTTAAAGCAGGCGACGAGATAGTTATGTCTGTTTTGTATAAGTATTATGCTTCGGAGTTGAACGATTATTGCAAGATGTATTTTAGGGATGTTGAAATGGTGACTGATACTGAGAAGGAGTATGCTCTTCTTTTCTGCAGGAAGTGATTACTGCGCTTTCTTGATTAGCTGAATTCCTGTGATTATTCCCCAGATCCACGCGGTTAATAGAATAGGAATTCCAATTATTATAAGTGAGAGGAATGCGCCGAGGAGTCCAAGAGTTAATTGTAAGAAGCCAGTTTTTGTTTTACCTGCCACTATAGTTCCTAAACCAGGCGTTATAAACAAAAGGATATTCATAACAAGCGCGATGACCGCAAGCGGCATTTTATTGCTGTTTCTCTTTGCGCCACGAGCTGATTTTCTTCTCGCTGCTTTTCTGCTCCTCTTTTTCATAAGTTATTTAGGGAATACAGGTTTTTAAAGTTTTTCAATGCTCGTAGAAATCCGCGGAATTTATTTCTCGGTTTTTTTACTACGGATTTCTCCGGCCGTCACAAAACCAGGCGTTAAAACTAGAAGGGTTTTGTGACTTAGTGAACCGAAACTTTAAATAACCAACCGAACCATTTAGTTCTGAGATCCCGTAGCTCAGTCTGGTTAGAGCGCCGGTCTTATAAAACCTCTATTCATTAGAATAGAAAGCTAATTCCTTTAGGAAAGCCGGAGGTCGAGAGTTCAAATCTCTTCGGGATCATTTAGTTGGAGAAATATGCTTGTTGGAATTTTAGGCAGGCCGAATGCGGGGAAGAGCACTTTTTTTAAAGCTGTGACGCTGGCAGATGTTTTGATAGCTAATTATCCTTTTGCGACGATAAAGCCGAATCACGGAATGGGATATGTCAAGATTGAGGATTTGGCGCCGGAGTTTGGCAAGATTTCAGAGCCGAGGGAAGGATTTGTGAAAGGGAAATGGAGATTTGTGCCTTTTGAATTATTGGATGTTGCGGGGCTTGTGGAGGGAGCTTCAGAGGGGAAAGGGCTTGGCAATGAATTCTTGAATGACTTAGCTGCAGCAGATGCTTTTATTCATGTTGTTGATATGTCTGGCGAGACAAACGGAGAAGGGAAGCAGACGGAGAATTATTATCCTGGGAGAGACATTGAGATTATTGAGAGGGAGCTTGATTTGTGGTATTTGGGAATTCTTAAGAAAGTTTGGAAAAGTTTTGCGAGGACGATCGAGATGGAGAAGAAGAATTTTGCAGAAGCAGTTGTAAAGCAGTTCTCTGGATTGAAAGTCAAGGAGGAAGATGTTAAAAGAGTTGTTTTGAAAATTGGCTTGAACGCAGAAAAGCCAGCTTCTTGGCTTGATGATGAAATGAAGAGTTTTGCCAGGGAGTTGAGGAGGGAGAGCAAGCCGATGATAATTGCGGCGAATAAGATGGACAGGCCGAGAAGTGCTGAAAATTTGAAGAGAGTTAAGAAAGAATTTGATTATGAAATTGTTCCTTGTTTTGCCGAGGGAGAGTTGGCTTTGCGGGAGGCGGATAAGAATGGTTTGATTGATTATGTTTCTGGGGAAAGGGATTTTAAAATTGTAGGAGAACTTTCTGAGAAACAGAGAAAGGGATTGGATGAGATAAAAAATGTGCTTGAGGAGTTTGGGAGTACTGGAATTCAGGAAGTGTTGAACAAGATTGTCTTTGACATTTTAGGAATGATTGCTGTTTTTCCTGCCGGCGATAAGTTGGAGGACAGCAAGGGGAATGTTCTTCCTGATTGTTTCTTAATGCCTCGCGGGAGCACTGCTTTGGATTTTGCTTATAGGTTGCATTCAGATATAGGAGATGATTTTGTTAAGGCGATTGATGTGAGGACGAAGAAGGCAGTGGGGAAAGATTATAAGTTGAAGAATAGGGATGGTTTAGAGATTTTAACAAAATAAAGGCGGTTAAAATCTCTAACTCTCACAATAAGAAGTATTGCTTCGAGTTTAGAGATTTTAACTAAATAGGAAAGCTCGCAATAATAGGGATTATATTTTAATTCTTTTAATTTCTTTGACTTTGTCGAAATCAGTGTCGTCAGATATTATCTCAGTGATTTTAAACTCCAGCATTGTCGCTACGTGGATTGCATCTCTTGGCTTTAAGTTGTATTTTGAGATTACTTGCTGGGCTCTGGCAATTGTATTATTAGTATTTTGAAGTATCTTAAGCTTTGGGAACTTAAGAAAGATTTCTCCTTCTATTATCGCAATGTCTCTACCTTTGTTTTTCCATACACTATGTACTATCTCATCCCATGTCAATGATGATGTTGCACCAAGTAGTTTTTCTTTTGAGACTTTTGTAAGTATTTGTCTGCATTTGTCTCCTTTTTCTTTGTCATCTAGAGAAGCATACAAGAAAATATTTGCATCAAGGTAAATCATAACTTCCATCCTCAATTTTTTTAATATCTTCCAATGTAATTCCTTTTCCTTTAGTTCTGGCGACGGTGAAAAATTCTTTTACTAACTTTTCCGGTTCTTTTTCTGATTTTATTTTTACCTGAGAGTTTTCTACCTCAAAGACCACGGAACTTTTTGCTCTGAGTCCAAGCAAGGTTCTGATGTCTTTTGGAATAACAACTTGTCCTTTCTCTCCAATTTGCCTTTTTATTATCATTTCTTTATAGAGTAGGAATTACTATTTAAACTTTTTCCTACCTAAATGTAGGAATTATTGTTAGGGTAAAGTAATTAAATAGTGGATTGTTGTTTAGGAAAAGAGGTTAAAATGAGAGTAACAGCGCCGGTGAGAATTGATATTTCTGCTGGCTGGAGCGACGCTGATCCGTTCAGGCACGAGTTTGGCGGTGCTGTTTTGAACGGGGCGATTAATCTTAGAGTTTCTGGGGAGTTGAAGGGGAACAAATTGACAACTTGCCTTGAGAAGGTGCCTGCGAATTCCGGACTTGGGACGTCTGGGGCTTTGAGGACTGCTTATCTTGTTGTTAGTAACCCGGAGTTGTGCGAGGACAAGATGGAGCTGTTGAAGAGAGTTAATGTTTTTGAGAATGCTATAATTGGGCAGAGAGCTGGCTTGCAAGACCAGGCGGCTGCGATTTTCGGAGGCGTTAATTTTTGGGAGTTCAAGAAAGACGGGAAGATAAGAAGAGTTGAGATTGAGAAGAGAAAGGCGAGACATTTGCAGGACAGGATTGTTTTAATTTTTACAGGAAGCAGGCATCAGTCTTCTGATGTGCACGAGAGTGTTTTCAGGGCAGAGAATTTTATGAAGCAAGTGACGAATATTAACAAGATGAAATTGCTTGCGAAAAAAATGGCTGAGAATATTGACAATGAGCATGTGATGGGGAGTTTGATATGCGAGACTTGGGAGCTGCAGAAAAAACTGCATAGCGGAATGGAGACAGAGAATATGCGGAAATTGCAGGAGATTGGCAACGGCAATTATTTGGGGGCGCGGGCGACGGGGGCGGGGGGAGGAGGATGTATGATTTTTTACACTAGAAATAAAAGAGAGAAACTTGCTTTGACTAGGATATTTAATAAAGCGCAGAGGGAGGTTGTCGGAATCAAGGTTTTGGATTTCAAGTTTGATTTTGAGGGACTTCGCTTTAAGAGGTAGAGCTTCAGGATTGAAGATTTTGGGAAGATGATTGTTAGAGCTATTGTTAAGCCGAGTTCTAAAGAGGATAAGGTTGAGAAACTTGGAGAGGGAGAGTATAAAGTTAGCGTTAAAGCGCCAGCTGTGAGAGGGAGGGCTAACATAAGTGTGAAGAAATTATCCAAAGATAAAATCATATATTTTAATGTGTGAATTTATGTAGTGGTTTTATCTTAGTCTCACAAAGTTCAAAAACACACAAGAACTTTGTGATTAGCAAGAGAGTTTGGTGTTTCTGCCTTTAAGGTTGAGGTTAAAAATCCACTTTCAAGGAAGAAGATAGTGGAGATTTTAGACCGATAAGTGATAGATAATCTTAAATAAAATGTTATTCTTTAATATCTATGAAATCTTACTACGTTGATTCTTGTATTTATCTTAACCTCTGGCAAGAAGAAGTTGATGAAAGAACTGGAGTTGCTTACTGGAAATTTGCAAAAGAATTTTTTGATAGAGTAGAAGACGAAAATTCTGTAATTTATTACTCTGGATTTTTATTGAAAGAACTTAAATATATCTTAACAGAAGATGAGTTTAACAATAAAAAAGAGCTTTTTGAGAATACCCTGAGTTTTAAGAGAATAGTTTTATTGAGAGATGAATTTCAAGAAGCAAGAAAAATTGAATTAGAGATAGAATTTGAAATAAGTTTTTACGATATTATTCATATGCTTTTAGCCAGGAAATCAAACTCGATTCTTGTGACAAGAGATAACAAGCTACTTGAGATTGCTAAAAGATATTCAGTCAATGCTAAAAAACCAGAGGAAGTCTTATAAATTATTTATCTCGTCTAAATCAATTTTTTCTTTTGATAATTCTTTTCTTGCTTTTCTAATTTGTTCAACGGAATTTCCTCTTTTTAATATGCTGCCGACTTCTTTTTCCCAGATAAATCTTCTAACAGCATCTCTAATTACGTCGGATCTATTTGAATAAATTCCTGATTTTATCAAGGAGTCTACTCTTTTTAGCAGACCTTTATTTATTCTTATTTGTAGAGTATCCATTACCATTGTAATTGTATAGTAATGTGTGGGTTATTTAAGTTTTGCTATTTTCGAGGCTCTGTTGAAAATCTTTTTCTTGCGTTCGCACCCACCCTCCAACCCTCGATATGTAGTGCTTCGCACTGATTTCAAAGCGAACAATTTTTGACTTTTTCAACAAAGCCTATTTTAGACTGACGAGTGACAGGAAACTCTTTTAAAGCGAGAGTGCTGTTTTGTTTTATGAAGTATGAAGACGCGCCTGATTTGCAGGAGAGGATGAAGGAGGTTATCGAGACGCTTGCTATGAGACATGTTGATATTGAGAGAGTGAAGTGCGTGAGGAGTTTTGGGAGCAGAGCGCCGAGGACGCTCGCGAGATGTCATGCTTTGGGAAAGATGATGCAGAAAGCTATGGGGACGAAGGCTTTTTATGCGATTGAATTTCTTGAAATCTTTGATAGACTTTCAAAAAAAGAGCAGGATAAAGTAATTATTCACGAACTTATGCATATTCCGAAGAGTTTTGG
>CAYIAU010000040.1:0-6822 GCA_964361465.1 Candidatus Woesearchaeota archaeon | reverse complement strand
GTTCAAACAAACCACACACTTTAGTGTGTGGTATTACTCAAGAACTTTGTGATTTAGACTAATCACTTCATTTTGAGTTTTTTTACCAGCTCTTTGAGTTGTGTTTTGCCGAGGTCCTTGTATTTTTTTGTGGACACCTTGTTTGATTCAAGAAGGGCTGCGAGATATTCTCCGCTGATTAGGTGAGGAACTAAGGCTAAGTCAATTCCGTTTTTGTATAATTCAAGTGCGCCTCTCGCGTATTCTGACGTTGCTATGAAGACTGCCTTGGACTTTGTTTTAATGAGTCTCTGCTTTATGATGATGTTTGCCTCTACTTCAGGTATTGTTGAGATGACGATTTTTGCTTTTGACATTGCCATGTCTTCCAGCATACTGGAGTCGCTGATGTCTCCGTACAGGACGTTGTATCCTTTTCTTGATAGTTTTTCAATTATTTCTGGATTGAAGTCAACTATCAGCAAGGAGTTTTTCTTTTTGTATAGGGCGTCTATTACCTTGCTTCCCATTCTGTGCGCTCCGAACAGGATTATGTCGTAGTTTTTTTCTCCGAGAGAGCTTTCGTTTCTTGTTATTCTTCTTTCAAAGAGAGATAATAGAGGCGAGGCGATATAGTATAGTTTGTCTGAGTAGATTATGAAATATGTTGAGCCGGCTATCGTTATTATGCCGACGAGAGTCACGAGCGAGAGAGTTTCAGGAGTTAGATGTCCGAGCTTTACGCCGAGCGCGATTAGTATCAGCGAGAATTCTGATATCTGGGCGACGGTCAAGCCTGCGAGGAAGCTGGTTTTTTTCTTGTATTTCATTATGCCCATTAACGTGACGACAATGAATGGATTTCCGATGAGGATGAACAGGGAGAGCAGTATTATCGTTGGTATGCTTGTGGAGACGCTTGGGAGGAAGACTTGCGAGCCGAGCCAGATGAAGAACATAAATATGAAGAAGTCTCTCAGCGGTTTTAGTTTTGAGCTTATCTCGTATCCGTAAGGGGAAAGGGAGAGAGTTATTCCTGCGACAAGAGCGCCGATTTCTATTGAGAAGTTCATCAAGTCAAAGAGTGTTGCTATCGCAAAACACCATCCGAGAGAGAAGAGGAGAAGAAATTCCTGCGACTTTGCGATTAGTTTTGTTATTCTTGGGAGGGCGAGATAGCTGAACATAAAGATGACTCCGAGGAGAAGGGCGCCGATGAGCGTTGTTCTCGCAGCGATTTCTGCGATGTTGTTTCCTTGTGAGAGAGAGGAGATTATCATAAGTATGAAAATTGCGATTATGTCTTGAACTATCAAGAATCCGATGGATATTTTTCCGTAGAGCTTTTCCAAGTCACCTTTGTCTGACAAGAGCTTCATTATTATTATTGTTGAGCTGAATGTCAGCGCGATTGCGACGTATAGCGAGGTGAGAGAGCTGAAGCCGAGTGCTTTTAAAATGAGGAAGCCGATGATAGATGTGAAGAGAACTTGCCCGACGCCGATAATCAGCGAGATTTTGCCGACGTCTTTTATTATTCTTGGGTTGAGGTTTAGGCCGACCATGAAGAGAAGGAGCGCGACGCCGATTTCAGAGAAGGTCGCGAGCATTTCTACTGATTTTACTAAATTAAGAATTGACGGGCTTGCTATTATTCCTGTGATTAGGTATCCTATGATAAGGGGCTGTTTTAGAAGTCTTGTGAGCGCGATGATGAGAGTCGCTGCTATTATCAGGAAACTTATTTCAACGAAAAAACTTTGCGCCATCTTGCCTCTTTTTATGGTTTAAGAAGGGAGAGTGTTTTTATAAGGGTTGTGGAGTCTGAGCTATAATTTTAAAAGGGGCTTTTCTTTCTTGGAATTATCATATTCATCCCAGTTGGCTGGGGTGAAAGGGCTTGGGGCACGCGGCGCTCCGAGCCCACTATATTCTGCAATATACAAATTTATTTAAGAAGAAGGAGCGGTTGTGGGCGATGGATGCTGTTTGCGGTGTTGTTGTCAGGGATAATAAATTATTGATTGTCAGGAAGCAAAGTAAATGGACTTTGCCTGGGAGAAAGATTGACGAGGCAGACAGGAAAGTTGATAAGGGAGCGGAGGGGCTTTATTGTTTGGCGAGGGAGTTTGCTGAAGGATTGAATGGGACAAGGATTTACTATGGGCTCTCAGAGTATCATCGCGATTTTGAGGGAGTTTCTTCAGAACACAGAGTCAGGGCTTATCGCGTTGAGCTTGATGGAGAGGTTAGAGGAGTTTCAGGGGAGGTTGGGGAGTTTGCTTGGATGAAGTATCTTGATATGGTTAGTTACGGACTTTCTGATACAGAGCACAAAACAAACCACTGCCTTTAGGCAGTGGACAATTCCTTCGGAATTGGTTTTGTCTCTGTCTCCCAAAGCCTAAATAAACCACGCACTAAAGTGCGTGGTAAGACGCAAGGGCTTTCTGATGTTACGAAGAGGATTGTTGATTCTTTGCATCAGGATAATTATTTGAGGAGCAATGTGAGGATTTTTTAAGGCGAAGGCAAACTTTTAAAAACCAATTTTATCTTTAGAAATTGTCTGTTGCGAAGTTGCGGAGATATAAAATGACAAGAGTAAGAATAAAGCTCGGGAGCATTGACATTGCTGCCTTGAATAACGTTATGGAATCAATAAAGGAAATTACTAGCAGGGCAGGGGTTGTGATGCGCGGGCCGATACCGATTCCCACGCGGAGGCTGAAGGTTACTACTCGCAAATCTCCTTGCGGGAACGGGACAGCGACGTTTGATAGGTTTGAGATGCGTGTTCACAGAAGAATAATTGATATTCCTGCTGAAGACAGGATTTTGCATCCGATTATGAAGCTGCAGATTCCGAGGTCTGTGCAGATAAAGATTGAGATGAAGGAATAACGAAGTTATTCGACTCTGTTATTTAGGTGGAAAAAATCCGAAAGATAGAGCCAGGAAGAATAGGAATATTAGAGTTATTATTATCCACGCTATAATTATTAAAATTTTTCTTGACTCTTCACTTAATGCCATTTTTGTTTTTTCTTCCGATTAATGCTATGAAGATTATGATTATCAATATAAAAATAACGTATATTAATAAATATAATGCTTTTACGTGGGTTCCCCATTCTTTTCCAAGGTTGAGAGAGATTATGCTGAAGAATCCAGTGATGAAAACAGCAAATATTCCTAATATTAGTGCTGCTAGTTCGTAATCTATTTTCATATTTCTTTATCGTATTTGTTATCCAAAGATAAAACCACATTCTTTAGAGTGTGGATAAAGCTTGGTTTTATCTTAGCTTCAAGAACACTCATAAATTCGTGTTCTTGACAGCCATCAAGAATGCAACTTTTTAGCATTCTTGAGGTCTCACAACACAGAGAACCGAAGGTTCTCTGGGCCATCAAGAACTTTGTGATTTTTAATGTAAATTGTTTTGGAATATGATTGTTATAACGAGAGACCAAAATATTTCCACTTGTTTTTTGTTCTCTCGAATATAGCAACTGACAAACTGAGGAATTATTTAGGTCAGTTGCTATATCTCACATAATTTTATATAGCTTTTTTGTTAAGTGGTTTGATGGATAGAGAGAATTTTGAAAAATTTAATAATCCTTTCAAAATCTCTAAGGAAACTTTGAAAGGAGATATTGAAAAAGTGAGCGATTCAAAGTTCCCAGAAAAGAGGAGCTTTTATGAATTGATTAAAGAGTTTAATGAGATGTATGGGCTTCCTAAAAATGACAAACCTTCTTTGCCTTCTTTGAAGCGGTTGGAGAATTTTAAAAATGTGTTGCAGGAGGAAGTTAGCGAGGTTGAGGGGATTATTGATAGATATAAAGAATTGATTGGAGAAATTGGGAGCGAGGATAAGATATTTCCTGATGGGGATGTTGATAATGAAAAGAAAATTGAAATTTTGACAGAGATATCTGATTGGCTTGGAGATATGATGGTCTACATAACAAGTGAGGCGACGAAGTATGGGCTTGATATGGAGGAGATTTTGAGAATAATTATGGAGAGCAATTTTTCAAAGCTTGGGGAAGACGGGAAGCCGATTTATGATGAGCGCGGGAAAGTGATGAAAGGGCCGAATTATTGGAAGCCAGAGGAGAGGATTAGGGAATATTTGAGTTCCAGAGTATAAATTTATTTAAAGAGGGTTTGGTGTTTGGATTTATGCAGCAGTATCATGATTTGTTGAAGGAGATTCTGGCTAATGGAGATGTTATGTTTGAGCCAAGGACGCAGGAGTATACTCTTGGTATTTCTGCTTGGTGGAGCAAATATGATTTGAGGCAAGAATTTCCTCTGATGACTACCAAGAAAATATCTTCAAGACTACCCTTTGAGGAATTGTTTTGGAAGCTGCGGGGGGAGAGAAACGTCAAATCTTTGTTTGATAGGGATGTTCATATTTGGGATGCTAACGCCTTTGATAATTATTTGAAGAGGAATGGATTAAAAGATAGATTTCCTAAGCATTCTCCTGAATGGAAAGCTGAATTTGAGAGATATGGAAAGAGGTTGGGAAATGAGCCTGATTTTGCGCTAGATGCCGGGGATTTGGGGCCTGTTTATGGATATCAATGGAGACATTTCAGAAAACCATTATTTGTTCCAGCTCACGCGGAAGGAATTGAATGGCGGCCTGATAAATGGGAAATAAAAGAAGTGGATCAATTAAAAAATCTCTTGAAAGGGATTGAAGAAAGGCCAGGATCCAGATATCATATTTTGTGTGCATGGAATCCTGGAGAATTGTCTGATATGGCTTTGGGGCCTTGTCCGTTTTGGCATCAGTTTAGTATTTTTGGTGATAATATTGATTTGACAATGGTGCAGAGAAGCTGTGATGTTTATTTGGGAGTGCCTTTTAATATTGCTCAGGATTCTTTGCTAACTCATATGGTTGCTAATGAAAAGGGTTTACAACCGAGATTTTTCAATCACGAATATATTAATGTTCATGCTTACTTGGGGGTTCCTCCTAGATCTGATTTTTGGATAGATAAGAATAATGTTGAGGAATTTCAGAGGAGGTTTATTAGAGAGGTTAGGGACCTTGATGGATATATGAAATTAAGGGAGTGGTATCTTGGGAATGTTGCTCCGGAAAGCTACGGTAATGAAAGAAAGGATCATATTCCTTTCATTTTGGAGCAGTTGTCGAAGTCTCTGGGAGAGCTTCCCTCACTTAACATTCGTGGCAATATTGGTTTACTTGATGCGATTGAGATGCGGGCAGACGATTATGCTGAGATGATTAATTATTCCCCTCATAAATGGGATTCTAGAGCAGAGATGGCGGTTTGAAATGGAATTTTCAATAATTGCAGCTGTCGCGAAAGATAAGAAGGGAAGGCTTGTGATTGGGAACAAAGGAAAATTGCCTTGGGAGGGCGATAAGAGATTCTCTGAAGATTTGCGAAGATTTAGGGATTTGACTTTTGGACATTCTGTCATTATGGGCAGGAAGACTTATGAGTCAATTTTGGAGAGGATAGGGGGAAGAGTTTTAGAAGGCAGGAGAAATATTGTTATAACGAGAGATAGGACGAGATTTTCTTCAGGAGCTTGTTTTGTTCATTCAACGCGAGATGCGAGGATAAAAACTTTTTCTTATAATGATGACGCTTTTGTTATTGGAGGAGAGAGTGTTTATGCAGATATGGCTCGTTTTGCTCAAAATATGTATTTGACTTGGATAAATGGAGAATATGAGGGCGATGCGTTTCTTTCTAAGATTCATTGGGACGAGTGGTTAGAAACGAGGAGAGAAGATAGGACAGATTATTCTTTTATTGATTATAGAAGAAAGTAAAGTATATTTTTTAGTATAATAAACTTTTATAATGGCGGTTTGTAATTGGCTTGATGGCTGAGAAAAGAGGTTCAGGGAGAAGGGGTTTGTTTGTTGTTGTTGATGGGCTTGATGGAGTTGGAAAAGGAGAGGTTGAAAGAGTTTTGATTGGATATGAGCAGAGGTTGGGGAAGAACACTTTTGACAGCGTTTCTTTTTCCAAAGCAGAGGCGAAGGGATTGCCAGAGCTTAGTGATTTTTGGCTTCCAGGAGTGAGGCATTACCATACAATTATTACGGCAGAGCCGACTTATTGGGGGATTGGGGAGTGGATAAGGAAAGAAATGATTGCAAATAATGGGAGGGATTATTCTTCTTTGGAGCAGATTCAGAGTTATTCTATGGACAGGCTTGGACAGATGAGGAGAGTTGTTATACCTGCTTTGGAGAATGGCTTGAATGTTATACAATCAAGATGCTGTGCTTCCACTCTTTGTTATCAATCTCTGAAAGCTGAAAGAGAGGGCAAAAATCCTGATGAAGTTAGGAAAGGAGTTCTACAGCATCCTGGAAATATTCTTCAGCTTGAGTATAGACCAGATTTGTTAATTATACCGACGATAAAGGATGTTAGCGAGTTAATTAGAAGGCTTGATGAAAGGAGCAGAGTTAGGAAGCAGGATAATTCTGAATTTGAGAATATAGAGTTTCAAGGACAATTAAATCCTTTTTATGAGAGTGATTGGCTTAGAGAGATATTTGAGGAGCGAGGGACTATTGTTAAATATCTTGATGCTGGTGTTTCGGAGCAGAGCACTCGGGAGCAAGCGATTGAGATTTACAAGAATTTTCTTGCGAGTATTAGGGAAAAGTCTTAAAAGCTGATTTTCTCTTCTTGATTGAGCCCGGATGGCACAATGGTACTGCGTATTAACAGAAAGTTTTAAGTAAACTTAATTCTTCTTAACCCTCGTTAAAATCCACGGACTTTAGTCCGTGGTTGTTTTGCCGTGGATTTTCTCGG
>CAYIAU010000039.1:0-6999 GCA_964361465.1 Candidatus Woesearchaeota archaeon | reverse complement strand
CAAGCGCAGAATACTTCAACTCCTGCCCATGGGACTGCGGAGAATCTTACTGCACAGCAACAAGACAATGTCCTCTCGGAGATATTTCTGCATGCGCTTCTTCCCCACAAGGATGCTTCTGTGAAACCTGCCAGCTAAATCCTGAAATAATTCCTCCTGGCTGCACCCAAAAGAAGAATCCAACAACAGGAATGCTTTCAGTAATTTGCGAAACAACCTGCCCTCCTCCTCCAAGTAATATCAACAGACTAAAAGAGATCTGCACTCAAAATGGAGGAAACCCAATTTTAAGAACAGACCACAACAGCTGCAACTACTTTGACTGCAGTTTCGCAAACAATCCAAACTTCTATTCCGGCTATGACCGATGCTTCACAGAATCTGAAATAGAAAACGTCAAGATTAAATGCGACAAACTAGGACTGCCATTCCACTTGATAAACGCAGGCCCAAGCTGCGAAGTTGCAAAATGCGGGCAGTCCGCTCCAACAGACGAATGCCCAACCATCCCGCTAAATGAAAGAAACTCAATCGAAACAGAATGTGCATTAGACGGCCTGGTTCCAATACAAGTATTTAGTGAAAATGGCTGCGCATCTTTGCAATGCGGCACTCCTGATGAGTGCACTACAGAATTGCCAGAAGCAGTCTATGAAAATTGCAACCTAAGGGGAGGAGAATTAATCGTAAGAAAAGATATAAACGAATGCGTCACCTTTATAGAATGCCTAACAAGAGGCAACGACAGAGACATATCAGTTGACTTGGATGAAATACCAACCTCTGAAGAACTCCTCTCAATCGTGCTGAAAGTTGAAGCAATAAATTCCCAAATGCTTGAAACCTCTGCAGAGTTAGAAAGAATCGGCGCATACTATGAATCTCTAAACTCAGCAGAAGCGGCAAGATTCAAAGCGGCTTCAACCTCGCTCGGCGCTTTAATAAAAGAAATAGAAGATTCAAAGGAAAAATTAAAAGAAAGAATAGAAAATGAAGAATTAACAATGCCCGACGTCAGAGAATTCATTTACGAATTGAAATTCACCATAAAAGTTGGACTTGAAGATGTCCTATGGCAGCTTCTTGCATCTACTAAAGAAACAGAAGAAGAAGTCGGCGGAGATTGTGGATTTGACTATAACTGCTTTGAAAACTCATTCAGAATCTGCGAGCCGACAACATTCAAGCCAGAAGAAGAAAAAGGCGAGAGAAGTATTACTGTTGAAATAAAAGGAATTGAGAATGGCTCATGCGTCCTGACTGCGACCCTGCCAGAAGGAGAAGGTCCCCCAGCAGGAACCTTCCCAGAACTTGAAACTCCATACACAATGAATTGCAAGACAGAAAAATATGCGCTGGGCGCTTCACAGCCAGAAAAAACAATATTTCCATACTGCACCGGCTCTCTGGCTGAGCTAATAAACACCTATGCATATGGCAACGAGGAAGAAACTTCAAGTGTTGTAACTGCCTCTGTAATTGCCTTCCTTGACAAAAACCAAGGCCCTGGCGCCTGCGCAGGAAACCTGGAGTGCATAAAGTTCTGCAACAGACATCCAATTGATTGCTTAGGCTACATTGAGAAAAAGCTAGAAACAAATGCAGGTCCTGGAGGCACAAGAACCATAACAGAAATGGAGGCCTACTGTGACAACAATCAAGCTTCCTGCGAGTCATGGTTTAGTTCAAAAGGAGTCGCCCTTGACACACTAAACGAAAAAAAAGCAAATGCAAAATACTTCTCCATATCAGGAGATGTAATTAGAAGAGAATGAAAAGACTGAAAAAATTTAAACTGACAAAAAAAACCTGGATAATTATTACAATCGTCATAGCCGTAGCTGTCTTGCTCTTTGTCTTAAAAGGTAATAATCTTAACCTTCCTTCCGCAAGTGACGAGGAGATAAAGTCAAATGCCGAAGCAAGCACAAGACTAACAGACGTCGCCAATGATATCACCAGCTTCAGGGAGGAGCTAGACAGCCTGACAAGAACAGTCGGCAGCTAACAGTTAAATTTAAAACCTACAACCTCTTCAATCTATCATGGCAGAAAAACAAATCGGAATAATCTCAAACTACTTTGACCACGTCCAAGCAGCCGCAATAAAACTTGAAGCTCCCCTAAAAGTCGGAGACACAATTCACGTAACAGGCGGCGAAACAGACTTTGAGCAGGAAGTAGAAAGCATGCAGATAAACAGAAAAGACGTCAGCTCTGCAAAAAAAGGCGACGAAATAGGCATCATAGTAAAAGAAAAAGTCAGAAAGGGCTACAAGATATTCAGAAAGTAAGTTTAAAAACCATCTCTTCTATCTCACATACAGCTCCTATAGTCTAGTGGCCAAGGACGTCGCCCTCTCGCATCCGAAGATTCGTAAGAATCGAGGAGACAGAGAAACTTAGGTTTCTCTGAACGCCGAGGTTGAGTCGGTGAGACAATAACCTCTGTTCTCTCAAGAACAGGCGTATTCCAACGCCTCTCAAAAAAATTTAAAAGAGGTATGGAGAACGGCGGAAACCCGGGTTCGACTCCCGGTGGGAGCATTAAAGTTTAAATTGTTAAAATCCTGGGATGGGGGTGGACGAAAAATAATTCGAATCTTGGGCTGGGCATGGAATTGTTGGAGGTTCAAATCCCTGCAAGGGGATTGCAATCCAAAAGATAGTACCACTATTAAATTACAATAGTAGAAAACTTTAAAAAGAATAAAAATTATATTAATTAAAGAAAATGGCAAGAGAAACTTTAGAAGGAAAAACACAAGCACCAATGGTTGTATTTGGAGATGGAATAGAAGTAGGTGATGCTGGAATGGGCGGAGTAAGAATTGTAAAAAGAAAAGGAAATATTGTTGAAGGATTTGCAGGTTTTAGTTATAAAGCTGTCGAATCAATGTACGATGCTGAAGGAAATCCTAAATGGCAAAATCATGATTTTGAAAAACATAGGCAAGCGGAAGTTCCAGAACATTTAAGAGGAACACAAGTTGTTTTTACAGACCAGGTCGTTTATGAAGGGGCAAATATGGGCGGACACCACTTTAGTTTTCTAAAAGATAAAAAATATATCGGTCATGACCATAATCAACATGCTGCTTTAGATTTTGGATATGGGGCAATAAAAGTAATATTCGATAGAGATGGAAAATCAATTTGGGAAAATTGGGATTATAAGCCTGCTGAAGTAAAGAAATCATATTCACAAAAACAGAGGAAAAGCAAGAAGATAGCTTAAAGTTTCCGACATTGCCTAAGCGGCAAATCCAGCGCTGTGCATTGCCATAAAGTAGAATCCCCATGTGGAGCATTCCCAAAAAATCAGCTAATTTCCACCCCAGTTCGGAGCATTTCCCCCAACAAAGCTTAAATACCTCCGCCATATAAAAAAGCTATGGAAATAAAAAAAGAGGTTCAAGAAACAATTCTCCCGCAAAATAACAAAAAAGCAACAGAAGAAGAATTCTACAATATCTTAAAAACAATCGCGCCAGGCACAAATCTAAGAACCGCCCTCGACGGCGCACTAAAAACAGGAAAGGGCGCTCTCGTCGCAATTGAAAACGAGCTCCTTCTCCCACTTATCGACGGCGGCTTCAGGATAAACGCAAAATTCACACCGCAAAGACTAATCGAACTCACAAAAATGGACGGCGCAATAATCCTCTCAAAAGATATGAAAAGAATAAACTACTCCAATGTCCTCCTAACTCCAAACAGCAAAATAAAAAGTGTTGAAACAGGAACAAGACACAAGGCAGCTGAAAGAACAGCGAAGCAAACCGGCACTCTCGTCATCGCAATCTCAGAAAGAAAAAACGAAATCACTCTCTACTACAAAAACATAAGATGCCCGATAATAGGCACTGGCGAACTCTTGAGAAAAGCAAACGAAAACATCCAAATGCTTGAAAAACAGCGAGAACTCTTCGACAACAACATAGAAAAGCTCAACCATCTCGAATTAAGAAACTATCAAAGTCTAAATCAAGCGCTCTCAGTAATCCAAAAAGGAAGAATAATACAAAAAATCTCATCAGACTTAAAAAAATATCTGATAGAACTCGGCAAAGAGGGAACTCTGATAAAATCGCGGCTGAAAGAAATCACGTCAGACGTTGAGAAAGAAACAGACTTTGTGATAAAAGACTACACCAAACTGGATTTAAAAAAATCAAAGATGATGATTGAATCGCTCACATTCGACGAGATATCTGAAAAAGAAAATATCCTACAGGCGCTCGCATACGAAAAGCCAGTCTTACAAGTCCCTCTAAAGGGCTGGCGCATCCTGTCAAAAACCTCGCTCCTTGAAGCCGACATCGCAAGCATAATAAAAGAAGCAGAAACAATCGGAAAAGCAATCCATTCAAACCACGAGTTCTACAAGAGAATCCTCGGCGACGAAAAAGCCGGAATCTTCAAGGAAGAAATAAACCGCGTGAAGCTAAACTCGTGACAGATAACATTTAAAAACCGCATCTTTCTAATCAAAATATGAAACGCTCATCTCGTCGCTGGAAAAAGAAAAGGCAAATGCGGTGGAAATGGCAGCGCAAACGCCTCAAGAAAGAAAAGCACAAACGTAAACTCCACAGACAGAGAACCGCGAAATAACAATTCTAACAAAATTTAAAAACTGCTCTCTTTCAGTAAAGCTATGAAATTAAAAGCGCTCTCACCAAAAGAAAAATTTCTGAAAGTAAAAAAATTAAGAGAAGAGGGCAAATCAAGAGCTGAAATAGAAGAAACCCTCAGAATAAATAAAAACACACTCAATAATGTTATAACGACAATAGGAAAAGGATTTAATTCCCATTATGAATATCAAGGGTATTTAGCGAGACAAAAAGGATTTAGTTCTCAACATGAATATCAAGAGCATTTAGCGAGAAAAGGAGGATACAAAAACACCCAAAGAGCAAGAATGGCTTTTCATAAACTGAAAAGACCAATTGAACTTCTTAACAAAGATGCAATACGATCTGGCTATAAAGATTTCAACAGCTACATATCAATAAGAAGAATGCTAAAAAGAACAGCTCCAATAGGCACAACACCAAAACAGCAGGAACTTGAAGACTCAATTATTCTCTTCCCTCCAAAAACCCTTGAACAAACTCTTGTAGCTCCTGTAGAAAATAAAAATAATCAATATGATATAGAGATAATCAAAATATTAATACAAAAACTTCCAGAAAGAGAAAGAAATATAATTGAAAAGAAATACTTCCAAGGCAAAACACTTGAAGAAATAGGAAAAGAGTATGGAATAACAGGAGAGGGAGTACGCCAAATACAATATTTCACGCTTAACACATTAAGAGAAATATACGAAATGATATTCGTAAGAAAACCCTCTCTCCATAAACAAACATCGCCGTTCTAGGAAAGAAATCACATTCAAAGAAGAAAATGCAAAAACCCAGAATTATATGCGTTAGCCCAAAAAACTTCTGCCAATACACAAATCTTTAAAACCCTGTAATCCCAGAAAGCATTATGAACAACGCAGACATCTGGACAGAAAAATATCGCCCGAAAACCTTCGAAGAAGTCGTAGGCCAGCAGGAAATAATAAAAAGAATCCGCTCACTCGTGCAAAGTCTCAACATCCCGCACTTGCTCTTCGCCGGCCCAGCAGGAATAGGAAAATCAACTCTCGCCTTGATTATAGTAAAGCAGTTATTCAATGAAACCTGGCGTGAAAACTATCTAGAACTCAATGCCTCAGACGAGCGAGGAATAGACGTCGTAAGACAAAAAGTAAAAGACTTCGCGCGAACAAAAGCGCTCGGAAAAGTCCCATTCAAAGTCATATTCCTCGACGAAGCCGACGCCCTCACAAAAGAAGCCCAGCAAGCCCTAAGAAGAACAATGGAAAACTACACAAACACCTGCCGTTTCATAATGTCCTGCAATTACTCATCAAGGATAATCGACCCAATACAATCAAGATGCGTTATATTCCGATTCAAGCTCCTTGAAAAAAAAGACATCTCATCTGTAATAAGAAAAATTGCTCAAAACGAAAACCTAAACCTCGCAGAAGACGTCTTTGACACGCTCTATGAATCAGCAGAAGGCGACTGCCGAAGAGCAATAAACCTCCTCCAAGCAACCGCTTCAATCTCGCCAGATGTAAATTCAGAAATGCTGAACATAATCGTCGCGAAAGCAAAGCCAACAGACATAAAAATCGTCCTAGACTACGCGCTCGCCGGCGACTTCATAAAATCAAGAGAAAAACTCCTCGACGTAATGCTGAAAGAATCCGTCTCCGGCACAGATATAATAAAGGCAATTCAAAAAGAAATCTGGAATCTCCAGATAGAGCCAGAAATAAAAGTCAAACTCACCGAAAAAACAGGCGAGGCAGAATTCAGAATGACCGAGGGCTCTGACGAATTCGTCCAGCTTCAAGCCCTCCTCGCCTCGTTCGTCCTCGCCGGACAAGCCCAAGCAATTTAATAATTCACGCCTTCTCTCTCCAATCTCACCATACTATTATTCACCACATCACAATATCTTCCATTAACCTCTGCCCTATAATCTAATACAATCTCACGGCACAAAATGGCCTCACCAAGTAGCACCTCTGCTTCAAATTTCTTCTCTTCCCTTCTGAAAACAGAAGCCCTTCCATCACGAACACGAATCCTATCCAAAGGAGAAGGAAGCTCATAATCGTTCTCCCTATATTTCTTGCTTAAGTTATAAGGCAACTCCACTATCAAACTTGAAGCCTGTTCAAGAAATCTAGTTACAAACCCTCCCTCAGAACAAAAAGTCTTTCTAACTTCAATTAGCCCTCTAACTCTCTCAGCTATCTCACTATTAGCCCTTCTAATTCTCTCTTTATCGCTATTCATACAAAAATCACAAAGTTCTTGAGTAATACCACACACTAAAGTGTGTGGTTTGTTTGAACTCCTCAAGAACTGAAAGTTCTTGATGGCCCAGAGAACCGAAGGTTCTCTGTGTTGTGAGACCTCAAGA
>CAYIAU010000038.1:0-7059 GCA_964361465.1 Candidatus Woesearchaeota archaeon | reverse complement strand
ATCCGGCGACCACCGAGTTCTAAACTCTTTCCCTACACGACGCTCTTCCGATCTGTTCGTGGTTGTCGCGGGGAGTTTCTTTTTCTTCGGGGCGGTGCTGCTTTTTAGTTCTTTGAGCGGGATTACAGGATATTCTGTTTTTGAAGGGAGTGATTATGATTTTGGTATTTATGCGGCGATTTGGTTTTTTGCGGCGGGGGCAGTGTTGCTGCTGATGCTGAGAAGCGAGGAGCATGGGGGATTGGAGGACAAGGTTAAAATCATACGAACTATGAGGTTTGACAAGGCAGTTAAGGGGCATAACCCAAAAGAAATTCAAAATGCCATTGATAAGATTGGAACTGGCGCGGGCAGGGAACACAAGCTGCACGATAGCAGTGAATATGAGATTAGAACAACCAAAGGTGGAAGAATTATCTTTTTATATGACGATTCCCGCCGAACAGCCACGCTCACAAGGTATGATCCGAAACACAAATATGTAGACTAGCTTAGGCAAACACATCAATTTGTTGACGGCATGTTGCACAGTGTATTGTTATTATATATTCTTTATCTTCTGATAGTTTTACTGCTTCATCGTGGCTGATTTCCTTTTCTGCTTGGAATGTGCGCGGATTGTGAAGAATTAATCTTAGACTTCTGCCTATGCTTGTCGTAAGGAGAGATTGATACGAGTTAACTCCAGAAGAGAGCTCTTCTGATGACTCATTATATGCCTCTAAAAATTGCTTGTCCTCAGGAGCTGGGTGTTTTAAATCTATATTAGCTCGCATAAAATTACATCTCGCTTCTAACTTTCCTGCCTTGATTCTGCGTTCATAAAGTTGTTGGACTTCTGGGCAATTACAATAGCCGTTTTGTGAGTCAAGTTTTTCTAAATAATCTTCTCTATTCATTATATTTCTGTAATATCGGCAGATATAAACTTTTCCTACGTTATTACTACAAAGTCACTTAAAGGAAAGAGAAGTTTTATATAAAAAATTGAACTTTCTTCTTGATGGGATTGTTTGGGAGAAAGAAAGGCGTTGATGTTGTTGACTTGACAGAGATGCGGAAGCGCGGGCTTTTGCGGAGGAGGAGAGAGAAAGACGAGGTTGTTGAGCTTGGCTCTGTGAAGCCGAGCGCGAGTTCTGGCGCTTCCGGCGCTTCGGCTTTGGGATTCCTTGATAGTTTGGCTTCTGCGAACGCTGCGAGTTCGGGTTCTCAAGGGAGTGGTTACGGAAGTTATAGCGACAAACTGAAATCTTTGCGAAGCTCGCGGCTCGCTGAGTTTAATTCTATGAAAGTTAAATTAGAGGATTTTGAGTATAAGATTGAGAGGTTGATTGAAAGGTTGGAGAAAATTGAGGCGAGATTGCTTGAGATTGGCGGCTAAGAATTTACATCAGTTCAGAAATACTCTCTCTATAATCTTTAATTTCTTCATCTGAAAGATTTGAGACTAAATTATCAAAATAGGAAATAAACATTTTTGCTTCGTTTAACATATCTCTTATATTCTCTTCCTGACCAACTTTCATATAATATTGAGCATCTGTTCTTTTATCTCTATGTTGAGTGATTGTTTTTGTTTGGTCTTCTCCTAAAAGTGAACTTACTACTAAAATAGAACATATATGGTTTTCACATTTTATTCCTATCTTTTGCAAAAAAGAATAAAGTGCATAATACTCAGAATAATAAATAGTAACCGTTGACCAAAGAAAATCTTTATCATTTAGGTCTTTTTCTGCTTTTAATAAAGAAGACTTTGCTTGATCAAGATATGATTTTGATAGTCTCTCATTCGGTTCAACTATCTTTAATCCGTCTTTAATCTTGAAGCACCAATGTAACTTTTTACCTTCCATAATGCTCCCAAGCGATATTTACATAAGAAGAAGGGCTATTCAGAAGGATATGATTTTCTTCTATTTCTTTTATAAAAGTTTCCTTCTCATCAAAAGCTTTTTTAAAAGAATCTTCAGATAGATTTATTTGATGAATTTTGTAAGGTAAAAGGTGATTAGGAAATTTTTGTTCTTCTTTTGCAAGAACTAATAAATCTAAATCAGAATTTTTATCTGCCTTTAATTTAGCAAAACTTCCAAAAATTATTATTGGTGTGTTTGTGTTCATTGATTTTAAGAAAGTCTTAAATTGGGGGGAATGATTTAAAAAATTATCAAGTTTATTTATCTCTGCCTGTAGCAAATAAGATTTAGTTTGTATATTATCCAAATTAAGTGAGAAATATTTGTTCTTACCTTCTACCTTGCTTTTTAATATCTTTTCTTTTTCGAGGACTGCTAAAATATTCTGGCAGGTTTTGAGAGGTAGCTTTGCGAGCTTAGATATTTGTCTTAAATAAAATTCTGCTTTATAATTGCTTGTATATAGAGCAATTACTTCCAGTTTTTTGTTTCTTTTTTGATACATATGTATACTTTTAGATACTATTGTATATAAAGCTTTCTGTTGCTGCGAATTTTTTTACACTGGCACGATAATATGCGCAGCTTATGGAGTTAGCCTTTAGCCAGTTTGTATCTTCTTTTGTAACTGCCGTGAATTATTATTGTCAAATCCATATCTTCAATGTTTTTGCCGCCTGTACTTTCCCTGAATAAGAAGGAATGAGAGAGCCAAGGTAGTGTCCTAGGTTCTGTTATGACTGGAGAAGTTACGCCTTCTTGTTCACGAAGTCTGTCGTGCAAACTGCTTTCAAGATAAAGCGAATGAAATTTGTTTTCACGGCTGTCTTTGTATTTGGTGAAGAAGCCCGCGTTTTTTCTGTATTTTTGCATAGCATCTTCCAAACTTTCAAGAATAAAATCCTTTATTGGGCGAGACATTATTTTTGCAATTACGGGAAATATTTAAGGATTTGTATACAGAGCACAAAGTGACAATTCTTTGTCTCTGTCTCATAAACTCAAAACAAACGCACAATGAGTTTATGATACTAGGAGATGGTTTTAAATAATTGGCTTCTCTTTTCAAGATATGGCGAGCAAGAAGGATTTTTCAAACGAGATAAGGGCTTATGCTTTAAGAAACGCTTTGAATTTTGGGAAAGCTGATGCCGGGAAGATATTGCCTAAGTTGTTTCAACATGGGCTTGAGAAAAGTGAGATAAGGGGAGTGATGCTTGATATTAAGAAAATTGTTGAGGAGGTCAATTCTCTTTCTGATGAAAAGAGAAGAAAGGAGTTTGAGGGCTTGTCTAAATATGTTAAGGAAAGAGAAGAGAGAGAAGGCTTGGCTGAGCTGCCGAATGTTGGAAGGAAGTTTGTCGCGCGCGCCGCGCCTTTTCCGTCGGGAGCTTTACACATTGGGAATGCGAAGACATTTATCTTGAATGCTTTGTATGCTGAGAAATACAAGGGGAAAATAATTCTCGTGATGGACGACACGATTGGGAGCGCGGAGAAGCCGATTGAGAAGGAAGCTTATGAGCTGATTGAAAAAGGATTTAAGTGGCTTGGGATAAAGTTTGACGAGAAGTTTTACAAATCAGACAGACTGGAGATTTATTACAAGTATGCGCTGGAGCTTATCAAGAAGGGCAAGGCGTATGTTTGTTATTGTGACAGGGAGGAGGTGAGGAAGAATAGGGAGGAGGGGCGGGAGTGCGGCTGCAGGCATTTTCCTTCTGGAGTGCAGAGCGTTAGATGGGATGAGATGTTTGATATGGAGGAAGGGCACGCGACTCTTCGGATAAAGACGAGCATGCAGAATCCTAATCCTGCTTTTAGAGATAGAGTTTTGTTCAGAATTTCAGACATGTAGCATCCGCGCGTTGGTAAGAAATACAGTGTTTGGCCGACGCTGGAGTTGTCTTGGGCAGTTGATGATTATTTGCTTAAGATAACGCACGTGATAAGGGGGAATGACTTGATGATAGAGTCAGATATGGAGAAATTTATTTGGGAGATTTTTGGTTGGAAAGGGTCGGAGATTATTCACACTGGTTTTGTTAGCATTTCTGGAGCGGGAATTTCCAAGTCAAAGTCGCGGAAGGAAGTTAAGAGCGGGAAGTTTATTGGATGGGATGATCCGCGGACTTGGAGCATTCAGAGTTTGGAGCGGCGCGGGATAAAACCAGACGCGCTTAAGGAGTTTGTGAAAGAGATTGGATTGAACAAGCAGGACATAACGCTTCCTGTTGAGAGCTTGTATGCGCATAACAGGAGTATTATCGACGCTTCAAGCGATAGATATTCGTTTATTGTGAATCCTGTGCGGTTGAAAATTTCTGGAGTGCCAAAGAGCATCAGCGTTGTCAATGTGCCTGTTCATCCTGACAAGAAGAAGACGCGCGCTGTTAAAGTTAAAGAGATTTATATTGCGCGCGATGATTTTGAGAAGCTTCGTGGAAAAGAAGTGCGGCTGAGCCATTTGTTTAACTTGAAGATTAATGCTGATGGTGCGGCGGAATTTGTTTCTTTGGCTAACAAAGAAGTTAAGAGAATAAATTGGGTTTCTGATTCTGTCAAGGCGAGAATTTTGATGCCTGATGGGAAGTGGAGCTCAGGGAGCGCTGAAGCTGGCGTGAAAGAGCTTGAAGCCGGGAGCGTGATACAATTTGAGAGGTTCGGCTTCGCGAGATTTGACGGGTTTAGAGACGGCGAATATGAATTTTGGTTCGCGCACAAATAATTTGAGAAAGGTTTATAAAGTAGTTTGGTTTTTATTTGCTGTTAGGTAAAGTGAGATGATGAAGAAAAGAGGGTTGTCAGATGTTGTTACAACGGTTTTGATAATTTTGCTAGTGCTTGCCGCGGTTGTTATTATCTGGAGTTTTGTGAGGCCTGCGATTCAGAGCGGGGCGGGGAAAGTTACTGGGGGCTGTGTTGCTTTGGATTTGAGTGTTGTGAGCTGTACTACGGCGGGGAGTGTTGTTGTGGAGAGGGGAGCGGATAATGTAGATTTGACGGGAGTTGTTGTTGTGATTACTGATAATAATGGAGATAGTAATCCTTATGATCGTGCCACTGCGATAAGTATAAGTGAGTTAGGGAGAAGGACTATTGATGCTAGTTCTGTTCTAGGTACTAATCCTGTAGAAACTGCTGTTGAAGCGACGGTGACTGGAAGAATAAAGACTGAGGCGGGCGAGACGCAATTGTGCCCGGTTGCGGCGATTAAGGTTGAATGTGCTTGAGTTTTATGAGATGGGGGAGATAAGAGTCCATAATAAATAACGAGAAGAAAATTTGTAAATTAATTCTTTCATAAAGGTTTAAATAATTATTCTGTTTTTTATCGGCATGATAGAGGTTGAAGCAAAGATAAGGATTTCTGATGTGGAGGATTGCAGGAGGCGAGTTCTTGGGCTTGCGAGGTATGTGGGAAAAGAAAGAAAGATTGATGATTATTACACGCTTGAGAGTTTGAGCAAATATCCTAAGAGGAGCTTAAGGATTAGGAGAATGGGAAAGAATTATGTCGTTAATTTCAAGCAGAGAGTTTCTTATAAAAACGGCGTGCACGCGAAAAAAGAAGTTGAGTTTAGAGTTTCAGATATTGCTGGATTTCTGGCGCTGATTGATAATTTTGGATTCAGGAAATGGCTCAGGAAGAAAAAAGTCAGTGAGATTTATGAAGTCGGAAAGAATTTTCATATTGAGATAAATAATGTGCGTGGTTTGGGATGGTTTGTTGAAGTGGAGTATCTTTCGAGCTTGGAAGGAGTCAGAAAAGCAAGGCGAAGAGTTTTTGAGGTCATAAAAAAGCTTGGGGCTTCGAAGAAAGATATCGTGAAGGATGGTTACACGAAGATGCTGTGGGATAAGAAGTGATTATCTTTTATTGTTCATCTTTATGATAAAAGTCTAGAATTATTATAGTATCTCTGTTTCTGTTATAAGCATAAGAAAGTCGGAATGGCGGTAAATAAACTTCTCTTGTTCCCTTTCTATTATGCTTCATTGGTTTTCCAACTTGAGGATTATTTTTTATCTTAATAAGCAACCTTTCTATTCTTTCCTTAATTGAAGAGTCTTTTATTTTAGAAATAGCTCTCTTGAAATTTTCATCAAATTCTATTCTCACCATTTTTTCATTTCTTTTATGAAGTCTTTGAATTCCATTGTTTTAAACTCTCCTCTGTCGTGTCTTTCCCATGCCTTCTCGGTTCTTCTGGCAAATTCCAAGTCCTCTTTAAATTTTTCATCTAAGTCGTCAGCTTTTTTAAGCAAAAAACTAGATTTGTCTTTAATAATTAGGAATTTATCCCCTTCTTTAATGTCCTTCCTCATATTAGCAGGAATTACTATCTGTCCTTTAGAGCTTATAGTTGCTGTGTCAATTTCTACCATAGTAAGTTATGCCTTACATAATATTTAAATCTTTTTGTTTTTGTGAATCAAACAGCTTATTTTATTAACAGAATTAAATCCTATTCTTTACCTTTTTGCTGACTTTCTTCTGGAGTTCTGATTTTTCTTTCTGAATTTCTTCCTCAAGTTCGTTGAGTTTTTTCATCTCTGTCTTGACTTGCTTTGGATTCAGCTTCTGACTTTGCGGAGAAAGGCCCTGCATTCCCTGTACAGGAAGTTTTTTCATTATGTCCATCAGAGAAACTTTTTCCATCCTGAGGATTGTTTTTGACTCGTCGTCAACGTGCGCCTTTAGAATTTCCATTCCGGAGAGAACGCAGTTGAGATTCCAGACTTTTCTTCCTTGTATGTTCTGCAGGACAGCTATGATTTTTTTTATATCTTCTGTCATGCTCTTGTTTTTCATTTCATCTTGCAGGATTCCTTTCAACTCGTCTAAATCGGTGTTTGTTTTTATGTCGAGAGGCTCTGGCTTTTTGTCTGTAATTGATTCTAGGACTTGGAATTTTATTTTATCGTCTAAAGAGAAAGCCGCGAACTTTTTCTGCGAGGGGATGAAGAAATCAATCTGATGGATGTTCTGCCCCATATCCAAGTCCAAGATGAAGAAACCTGCGGCTATAAATGAGTCAGGATATTTCTGCTTGAACTCCTTGTACTGCTTTGACGAGTTTAGTTTTTCAACGTAGGGGCCGATTTTCATTTTCTTTTTTACTCTAATTTCTCTATT
>CAYIAU010000037.1:0-7194 GCA_964361465.1 Candidatus Woesearchaeota archaeon | reverse complement strand
CCTTGTCAGGTCGTTTTCTACATAAGCTCCCCTGTAAGTGCTATTTGTGGAGTTGGAATATTTGGCAAACCAATAAAAGAAAATATAGCGGACTTAGTTAAAATAATTAGAACACATTCCTTTAGTTCTGAAGATAGTTTAAGAGATTATATGAAAGGTCTCGATGGGGGTTATGCGATTCCGGTTATGAAGTCTAGGATGGTAGATCCGATCACATTAGCAAAATTAAGGGAAGAAATTCCCGGATTCGTTCCCCCGCAGTCATACTGCAACCTTGATGCAACAAAATTTAAGAATCTTATTGGGAGGTTAAATCTTTATGAGACACCAGATGAAATTATTTAGAAAACCATTTTTTAGAATTAAGAAGAAAAAGAAAATTATCGAAGTCAGGCTATTTGATGAGAAGAGACAAAAAGTTTCAATTGGAGATGAAATTGAGTTCTCATTAATAGATGACTCTAAAGAGAAAATTGTAGTAAAGGTTATTGGGCTGTCAAAATTTAATTCATTTAAAAATTTATATTCGAGTTTCCATTATTCTTTGTTTGGGCATTCTCATGGAACAACATTAGAAGAACAATTGAGAGATATTATGGAATGTTATTCTAAAGAAAACGAAAAGAAGTATGGCTGTTTAGCGATTCATATAAAATTAATTGAATAATCATACTCTCTTCCGCACTTAGCTTAGTTAAATTTATCCAATAGGGGAATTTTTAACAAATTTAGTTTATTGTAACTTTCTTAGAATAATTTATAAAATTATTTCTTTAGGGCTTTTCTGAAGGACTGCGTTTCTTTTGCTGAGGTGAGGTGTTTTTCTGCTTTTGCTTGGAGGGAAGCTTGCTGTTCGCGAAGTTGTGCGACTGACTGCTCTTTTTCTTTTTCCTCTTTCTTTTCTTGTTCTGATCTTTCTTCTGCTGGCTTGGAGATGACTGGCTCTGGCTTTTTCTCAGGCTTTTTATGTTTCTTGGAATGCTTGAGCTTCAGGAATTTAACATGCTGGGGAGTGTCAGCGAAACTGACTTTTACTATTTCTCCTTCTTTTTTTACTCTTACTTTTATTTTTGCCGGCGGTTTTTTCATTCCTCTAAAGAATATTTCGTTGTTTAGATAAATGTCTAATTTGACTTTTTTTGTGTCTCTTTCTGGGACTTTCATATGCTTTGCTATAAATTGCTTGATTGCCTTTATTGCCCTTTGCGAACGCTTGTAACGCGGCACTTTGAGGAATTCTTTTCTAAGAGGGATAATGTATTCTCTTTCAAGAGCTTGGGCTTTTTTTTCAGGCGACATTTTGTTCTAGAGGCAATTTAATTAGACGCAAATCATGTCCTAAAATTTTTGGCAGATTTTTTGCTGTTAATTCTCTTTGCTTTTGAGTACCATGAATTGTTATTTGCGGCTCATTTTCTAAAATACTAAATGTTAATATTGCTCCTTTGTTGGTCTTATAAACAAATCTGCCAGGGTTTCCTTCAGAGTAATGAGGAGGAAGAGTATTGACTAAATCTGTTGGTGGACTTGCTATCATTATAGCCAAAAGTTCCTTGCCTGTAAGCCTTTCTGTATTATAATAATCAATGCCTTGTTCCATTTTAGCCCAGCTGTTGTTTGCTCTGCCTCCTTGGTTTTATTTTTAATTTTGTCCGGCGCCAGTGTCTTCTATGGGCAGTCATTCGTGATGGATGGATTCTTTTTCCAGAGCCGAATTTTCTAACTACTGCCCAGAATGGAGCCCATTTTGTTTTTCTGTTTTGAACTCCGAGCTTGATTTTTTTTGGATAATTGCGAGTCATTTTGCTTCCTCTGAAATTAATTCTAGAAAATCCTTTCCCTTTTGAGTTAATTGCCTGCCTGCTTTGGGAACTTTTGTTTTTTCAATTAACTGCGCTGATTCTGCCTGCTGAAGAATTAGCCGAATTATTTTTCCGCCCGCTCTGTAATGGTGAGATGGTTTTTTTCCGCGATTTTTTCTGGAGCCGTATCTTGAGCGCAGTCTATTAACGCCGACTATCCCTTTTATGTAAATCTGGCGGAGAATTGAGGCAGCTCTTTTGTACCAGAAGTCTGGCTCTGATGTGGGGCGTTCTTTAGATGAAGATGTTTTTACGAAATCTGCCCATTCTGGCTTCTTGAATTCTGGTATTTCTTTTAGCGCGTTTGCTAATAAAGAGTTATATTTTCCTGCTTGGATGGTTTTTATATTTGCCATCTGACAATAGAGGTAAGTGATAAATAGGGCTTTTAAAGTTTATCTATTTCTTTAGGATTATAGTAAAGCCGATTATCCTGTAAGAGCATTTTCCTGGCATAGAGCTTTTTATTTTTTCTGCTATTTCCTGAAGTTCAGAGCGGTTGCGCGTTGCTGATTTTAAAACAGATATGCGGACTTGTTTGTGGTTTTTTAGCGCGAGCTTTAGGGATTGCAGAACGCCCTCTGTCAAGCCATTCTTTCCAAGCTGGAAATTAGATATTTTGAATTTTTTCATTTCTTTCTCTTTTTTCTTTTCTTTGAAGAAGCGAGAGTTTTTTTGGCGGGGCTTTTGATTGGATGGAATTCCACGCCGCCTGCTGGGAGGGCTGACAAAATTTGCTCTTGATTGAAAGCTCCGTTTAGCGCAACTTGTATTTCCTGCACCATTTTCTCCTTGTCTTTTTTTCCGGGCTGGACTTTTAGAAGGACTGAGCTTTTTGAGGCAGTGGATTCAGGAACTGCTCTTAAGATTCCTTTTTGTTTTGTTAAAACTAAAGATAATGGAGCTTCTTTATGTTGTATTTTGCCTTTTACTCCCCAAGTTCCTGTTTTCATAGAGTTTGACTTGTAAAGAGAGGATAAAGAGAAGATGTCTATTATTGTTTTTTTCTTTTGAGAACGCCATGCTCGTGAGAAGCATCCTGTAAAGACTGCTGCTTCATTTAAATCTGAGCTTGAGACTTTGTCTGGACTTGAGATTATTGCAGTGAATGGGCTTCCTGGCTCTGAAGTGTGCATAATAATTAACTCTTGGTTTGAACTTTTCAGACGCTGAAGCAATTCATCATTTTGCGCGGCTGATCTGCCTCCAACAACGAGCTTTCCAGATGAAGTGAAAAACCACTTATACTGCATATAATCTTTAAATGTCATAGAGGAGTAGTGAAATTGGGGTTTATAAGTTTTGTGTTTGTGATTTCTTTTAGTGCCTCTTGCCAATTCTTTACTCTTGTTATCTTTGGATGAGAGACTTCTTGATTCCAGGGTTTGTCGAAGAGAAAGGTTTTTACTCCTGCTTCTGCGCACTCCAGCGCATAGCGGGGAGCATCTTCGAGCATTAACTCAATTCTTAAATCCAAGCAAAGTCCTGATTTTGGCTTGCTGTTGTTTGGGTGAAAGTCTGAAGTGAAATACAAGTTTTGCAGTAAGAGGGGGAAGTGTTTTGCAATCCAAGTTTCTGTTTGGCCTCTGCAAATTTCTGGCCTTGAGGTTAACACATAAAATTCGTTTTTTCTTGAAAGCTGAGCGATAGAAAACTCTGCTTGCTCTGCTGGAGGAAGATTGGCAAAGAGATCTGTATTTTGAAATTGGTACATTGACATAATGACTTGTCCTCTTGAACAACCAAATATTTCCCATAAGTGATAAGAGTGAACGTCCTGAATTTGGAAATTAGTTTTGTGTTTTGAGTTATAATAATTTAGAAAGGAGCCAAATGTGTTAACTAAAACTTCATCTAAGTCAATACCTATTTTCATGATTCTAGTTTAGATATGAGATATATAAATTTTCTGATTGAGGTTTAGTTTAGACAAGGGAATTACTTTGAAGTTATTTGAACATCGACATTCTTTTGGACATATATCTTGTTCCTGTTGTTTTCGTAAACGGTTACCTTTACCGTGAATAAGCAAAGGGGTGCATTGCTTGAGATGCTAAATCTCACATGGTTGGGATCTTCCATGGCTTCTCCAGGAGACAATACTATATTCTCATCTGTTAATCCGGCGTCTATTCTTGCCCATCCTGTAATTGGATCGCTATCTGTATCGCACTTTGAGCGAAGGTCTTGTGGAGAAGTTACTAGAGAGATTTGGTATCCGAAGTTAGAAGCTTGTCCTCCTGTATTTGTATTCCTTATAGAAAGTGCAAATCCTTCTCCTACTGAGCCTTGCTCTAGTTTAATAATTCTTGAGTCTGGAAAGACGGCTAGTTTCTTCTCCTCATCTTTGGAAAATAGATCGTTAATCGCGCTTTTAACTCCCGTATCTATTTGTTTGACGCTGTCTATTCCTGAAGTAAAGATTGTTCTAATTAAAATTACACCTAGTATTAGCATTGAGACTGCGAGAACTATAATTACGATTGTGCCGATTGAAAGTTCAATTGCTCCTCTTTTTTTACGCGCCGGTGTAAGGTACATTTTGGTATTGGTCTAAAATGCCTGATGCCTGAAGTTCCTGAATTTGCCTTGCGAGTTCAAGTATTATAGATACTATCCATATCAATATTAATACATTTATAATTATTCCGATTATTGAAAGTATAATGCCCCATTTCGCCCAGCTGTTGTTGGCGCGTTTTTTTTGGGCAAGTGCGAAGATTAGGGCAAGTATTGCGAGCGCTGTTCCGACTGGCGCGCCGATTCCGTAAAGACCTATCCCGAGAGCAATGCTTAATATTCCGAGAATAACTGACGCTGTTCCAGCGCTGTTAGAGCCACCTTCTTTTTGCATAAGGAATAAAGGCGCAGATGTTTTATAAAGCTTATGTTTGGACTTACCTATTTCTCAGCTCAAAAGATCCGATGTCGTCAAGGAGTTTGTCTTTGTTGTAGTCAAAAAGAAGAATGTGATTTGAGTCTGGATAATTAAGAAGGACTTTGTTTTCTGTTCCTATCTCGGAATATATTTTTTCTGCGCTGTAAGAGCCGGCGACTTCATCGTTTTCAGAGAAGGCTATGAAAGTTGGGATTGTGACTTTATTGAAGTTGGAGATTGTTTCGTCTATAAATGGCAGGGAGTTTTTTATTGGGAGATAAGGCATGTTCCAATATGAAATGTGGGCTTCTCTTCCTTCTGGAGAGTTTATCTTTCCTAATTCTTTCTTTTTTTTGTAGTTTAGAATTGAGGAGAGGAGAGAGGTTCTTGTTTTGAAAGGCAGGAGTTTATATGGCTCGTAAGGTTTTGACAGGAAGGGATTTAAAATATATAGATTACTGACTTCGTGTTCTTCTGCGAGTCTTAGCGCAATTACTGCGCCTAGAGAAGAGCCGACGATGTTTATCTTATTACAGAGCTTGGAGAAAGTTATGTATCTGCTCTCAACTTCCTCGTACCATAATGAGATGTTCTTGTCAAGCAGATGACTTGGAACTTCTCCGTGCCCTGACAATTTTGGAACATAAACCATATCATTGACTTCAAAATTTATTTTTCTTGCTAATTCTTTCATTTCAAGAGGAGTTGCGGTGTAGCTGTGGATTAGAATCCAGCAGGTTTCTCTCTCGCCTTTTATTGCAAATTCTTCTGTGTCTTCAATTTGGTCTTGTGCGTTGTATTGCCAAGAGAATAAATCTCTTTTATCTATTCTTGATCCTTGGAGAAAGCCCGTGAGATTAAATAGAGAGAAAAGGAGGATTGCTAGGAGCAGAATAATTGCTCCGAAGATTATTTTCTTGTTTATTTTTGGGAGATTTATGTGCCTCATTTTGTGGAATGATGTTTGATTCCCTAATGGGAACGGGGGGTCCTAAAGATACCTTCGGCATCTTTGGAACTTCAACTCTTACGAGATTGAAGTAATCGAACCTGTTCGATTCCCTAATGGGAACGGGGGGAATCGAACCCCCGCGTCACGAGCTTCAGTCGTGTGTTCTCCCATTGAACTACGTTCCCTTAGTTTAAAGATGAATGTAGAGACTTTTAAATGTTTTTGGAGAAATTATTTTTAGAAAATGAGCCAGAAGTAGGCCGGGTTCTGTTAGACTTCGTTGAACGAAGAGTCTATGCTAACCATCTGTCTAAGCGAGCGGCTTGGGCTCTTGCATCAGCGAAGGCGGCCGTCTCACAGCACACGTGCCGTGGAGACCTCAAACTTCCATAAAAGAAGTTTGACGTTTCATCAAATCCTTTTCTTCTCAGCTCCTCGCAAGATTCAACGCTCTGAAAAGGCTGTGTCGTTTCTGTTCCGTTGCTCTACATTACTGCAGCTTGTTGTCACAAGTCGCTACTTCCTTATTGTTTAAGGGATGCCCGGACCTTCCTCAGCATTAAGAACTCATTTCAGTTCTCGCCAATTTAATGGCACAATGCCGTAGTTAGCTATCTGGCTCTATAATAGTTAAAAGCGGAGGTTTTTAAGCTTTTGGATTGAATATTTTTATAAACCTATGATGATTGAGTATGGAGATGAAAAAGAGAGACAAGGAAGGCAGTGAGCCGAGGAAAATAGATTTTTGGGCATTGATGCTATTTGTGATTTTGCTTTTGATAGCGATAGTTTTTTTGGTTATGTTGGGGAGCTTTACTGGCGAGGGTTTCGGATTTTTTGAGATTTTGTATGCTGTGGTTTTTGCGGTGTTTGTTACTGCGCTTTTAGTTTGGTGCAAGTCAATAATGCTAAGAAATCCTTATTTGGGGGCGAGCATGGGAGTTTTGAGTGTTATTGCATTAGGGTATGGGTTTTCAACGCAGTTTGTTGGGCCGAAGTCAATTGCCTTTATGATAATAACTACAATAATAATTTTGGTTTATCTGGGTTTTTATTTCTTTAAATATAAGGACAAGGAGAAGATGATTCCGGATGAGTTTGATGAAGGTTGAATTCTAGAAATAAAATTCATACTAAGACATTTCTTCTGAATTTTGGTATTTTTATGTTAAAATGTTTTTGCACTTCTAGAGGTACGCTTTGTCTGTATAACTGGACTGCTCTTTGAAGTTGCTCTCTGGATGAATCTCGGCAGTTTCCACAAAAGTGTTCTCTTGTAGCCTCATAATCATCTAAGACGTTTCTTATTGTAAGGTATGCTTTGAAATTGATTCTAATTCACTAAGCGTATATTTTCTGTCTTTTGCCATGGTGATTTACAACCTTTTAGATATATAAATATTATGAATTCTGTTTTTAATCAATCCACAAGCAGGAAGGCAATTATTAAGACAAAATCATTGAGGCTATTAGTGGATGCGCGCTTAAATTCTCGTTGCCTC
>CAYIAU010000036.1:0-7243 GCA_964361465.1 Candidatus Woesearchaeota archaeon | reverse complement strand
TAAGCACCCTCAGGACTCAGCTCAATCGCAGAAGCAACAACACTGCATGCGTTCGGCGACGGCTCATTTCCAAACTCGTCTCTGCACTTCACATAATAAGTTGCTCTCGGCTTCCACTCAGCCAAATGAACTCTCTTAACAGCGGGATCCTCGTAAATCAATGGAAGTCCTTCATCAAAAACGAAATTACAGCTGTTTAGCGAATAAGCACATTCAGACGCCTCGTCTGTGACAACCTTCAAAGAGTTCTGAATATCATCCTTGTAAACTCTTGTTATCTTCGGCGCTGTCCTATCAACAAATATCGTGAAGCCAGTCACGCTCTCTGCCGCGTTCCCGCCAGCGTCAATGCATCTGAAATAATATGTGTAGCTTCCCGGCGTCAAGTCAAGTTTCTGCGCATGCTTATAGCTATTCGTCTCAAACATCGCGACAAAGCTGTCCAACTCCCCGCTAGGCGAGAAATAGCAGATTGCCTTTCCTTCATCAGCGCCGTCGTCTGTTATCGCATTTAATGTAACAGGAATAACTCCAGTCGTCCCAAATATCGTGGCATTCGGCGCTGTCTGCAAAATGCTCAACGGCTCTGTGCCTCTCAATACAAGCTCTGTGCTCTGCGAATTAACATTTCTTTCATTCTCCGGCTTGCCCGGCAAATCCTTGCATCTAAAGTAAAACTTGTTGTCTTTTCTGGTCTCAATTCCAGTCAAACTCGCAGAACAAGTATAAGTCAACGCAGCATTTATCTGGAAAGTCTCCTTTGCACAGCTCATCTCATTCTCCATAGAATCATAATCCTTATCTTGCCTGCTCCACTTACACTCAGCCGGCTCATTAACATAAAGCTCTATCGGAACAGCGTCGGCATTAAACTGCACAGGGCTCCCCGAGTTTATAGAAGTCCCCTCAATTATTGGCGGCGTTGTGTCAGGCCCAGGATCAACACAGAAGTTAAATACAAAAGCGTCCTCATTCACATTTCCGTTCGCGTCCATACATCTCACAAACAAATTAAACTCTCCATTATTCTCTAGCTCAAGAATAATATCACTTTCAGTTGAGTCAGGCCCAGGCAATCTCAATCTCTGCGTGTGATTCTGCAAGAAGAAATTAGTTTCTCCAAAGAAGAACTGCATCTCACTAAACTTAACATCTCTGTTCCAGTCAAGCTTGCATTGTGCAGGCTCATCAGCAATCAAGCCAAATTCTAAAGGAGTAAATGCCTCCAAGCATCCTCTTCTCGCACCACTCCTCGCAATCTTCACTCCCCTATTCGGCGGCCTGATTGCATCGTCAGGAACATAAGCTAAACCCAAAGGCTTCAAAGCAGAATCCCAAGGTTGTATTATCGGCGCAATAACATCTCCCCTATTCCTCCAAACGCAAGTCTCCTCTGTCGTTCCAACATTAATCAACTCGCACGCCTGCCCCAAGCTCTTGCATCTATATTCCGAACAAGGCCTGAACGGATCATTGTTGCACTGCTCGCACTTCGCTCCGCCAAGCGGCGGCTCCCATGGCAGACATTGCAGCGAAACAATTTTCTTCTTTTCTTTTTTGTATAGCGCGATGAAGATTACGACTCCGACTGCGATTCCCGCACCAATCGCAAAAAGATTAGTTGCCGTTGCGCTTTTAAGAAGAGCAAAAGTCCCATCTTTGCCAGCCAGACCTAAAATCCCCTTATAAGTCATAATGCCTCCAATAGCCGCAAAAGTTGCCGCGTTAACTCCTTCTTTATCCACACCGGCAAGTGTCCCAACAAGCTGTATAGCTCCAGCAGCAATCAAACTCCAAGCCAATCCCTCCAGTAAATGTCCTGTAAGAGGATTTGTCGTTTTGAATAGTCCAAAGAATCCTCTTTCTTTCAAACCAGCTTCTTTCCACCCTGCTTCGCTCACCCCTCTTAAACCATCAAATTGGGTCTTGTCAATTGACACTTTATCTACTGGAGAACCATCCAAGGTAGCAGGTGACTCGAGATGTGCAAAATAGCTACTACCTTCCTGAGATAATCCATTAATTTTAACTTCGCCCAAAGTTCCCTTGTCAGTAACAAGATCTCTTACTAGAGGGTTATCGGCATTAAACCTAATAACATTAGAAGCACCTTCTGGAACTTTAATATTTGTCACTTTAGGAATAACAAATTCACTCGGATCTTGAGCACTAACAAAACTGCTCCCAATAATAAAACTCAATGAGATAGCAAAACTAATAATTAATATAACCTCAAGAATAGCAATATTGTAAGCTAATAAATTCTTTCCTCTCTTTTTCATACATTACATAGAAAAGTATTACTTATAAATATTATGAGATTAAGCTTTATCTTTATTTAAACCACTCTGGTCTTGGTCCATCATGAAAGAAATAATCCTGAATCTCTTTTCTATGCTCAGGAGTCATATACTTATGGTCATAATAACTACCACCAGTTGGAGGAACATACGTCCATGGTGAGCTATAAACTATTTTTTTTGGTGGAATATAAAAAGGTCCTTCTGAACCCTTAGACTCGGCTTGCTGAACCGGCGCATAAGTCTGCCCATTAATGATAATCACATCACTCTTCCCCGCCTTCGCCGCCTCTTTAGCTCCTTCAATCTGTGCATAACTTCTTGTAGTGTCACTTCCTAAGCCATAAACAGCAGCCCTTTGTGGACTTTTTTCAGTCACGCCAGCGCCCCCAAAAAGAAATGACAATCCCAATGCTTCTTCAGGGCTCATCTCGCATCCTCCAGCCCCAAACACCCCAGCTAAACCCAAAACAGCCAAGCTCTTCACTGGCTTGCGAACCTTTCTCTCTATTGAACTTTCCATAACATATAAACCAAGAGCCCCCTATTTAAACTTTGTAATTACTAAGAAGTTACAAATAATAGAAAGATATTTATAGAGATTATAACCCAAGGATGTATGGAAGAAAAACTTGGAAATGGTTTTCTTTATGTGACCGAATATAGCGAGAAATTTAAGAGACTAATAAGAAAAATAGCAGATGTTTCTGCCAAAGAATCTTTAGGAAAAGATCTAAATGGTATCGGGATTTTTTTGTTTGGTTCTCCTTCTAGACAAGAAATGGTAGATGAATCAGATGCAGATATATTAATTATTCGTTATAAGAATAGCGACGATTATAGGAAATTTAGAAAAGTGTTTTTAGAAAATCTAAAGAAAGAAAAATTTCCTAAAATAGATATTCCAGAATGGGGCAGTTTGGAAGATTGCGAGACGTATATAAAGAATTGCATTACTGAGGGTAATCAGGTGATAGAAGCAAAATTTTTATATGGAGATATAAATTTAGCAAAAGATTTAAGTGAAATGAGGAATAAATATTCTACTACAGAGAAATTTGAAAGAATAATTTGTTTCCAAAAATTTTATTTTGATCAATATTATAAACAGAGAACACTTCATGGAGTTAAGAATGTTAAATATGGGCATGGAGGCACTCGAGACCTTATGTTTGTAACTTGGTTCTCAAATCTAATGGACCTTAATGAAAACAAGAGAATTAATTTTGAGGACAGTTTTCCCCATGCACATAAATCTTTGAGCCAGCTTTATAGCAGAGGATTAATTAACTACAATGACTATTTAGAATTCCTAAAACAAGTTGAAATAGTCTTGATATTGAGAAATCAAATTCTGATTCAGAATAGGGGAACTAAAAATGAGGGGATTACTTATTTAGATGAAAAGAGTCTTGAGACTCTATTCAAAAGAAAAATCTTTAATTCTGATACAATAACAACTATAACTAACTTAGAAAAATATCTTAAGGGAGCCCTTAATGGTGTAGCCAAACTAAAAAACCTTGTTTGGGAATTGTTTCTAGATTATTTAAAAAAGAATAGGGGGCTAAATTGGTACGAGAGATTTATTAATGTACTAAATGGAAATATTAGTTATGAAATCTTAGAAAGCATAGGGCCTGAAGATATTCTAACAAGGATGGCCGTAGTCTGGAATTTAGACAAATCATCGGAAAGAGAATTATTTTTAAGAGTATTTGATGAATATTCTGATTCAGATAATTGGGAGATTCTTTCTTCTATTTGCGCACATGAAGAATGTCCAACGGAAATATTAGATAAAGTAGCTAAAAAAGTATGCTCTTTAAAAGGTTATGAATATATCTTAAGAATTATAGCAAGAAATAGAAATACAAAAAGGAGTACTTTATTATATATAATAAATAATCCAAATTTGGAGGAAAGATATAGAGATATAGCAGAACTAACTTTAAGAAAAGGTTTAAGGAGAGCAAATGAACAGAGATAATAAGTTAAGAGTTGTATTTGTAAGACATGGAGAAAGTAAGTATAACATAGAGAAAAGACTTCAGGGCCCCCAAGATACTTTAACAGAAGAGGGAAAAAAACAAATTGAGAAATTATGTAAGGAATTAGCTAAATATAATTTTACTGAGATGATAACAAGTAATGAAAAAAGAGCAGTTGAGTCAGCAGAAATAATCTCTAACTTTCTTAATTTAGAGTTTCAATCAACTGCTTTGATTTGTGAAAAAGGAAGTGGTGATTTTTCAGATAAATTAGTTAAAGATGTTAATTGGAATTTGGTAAGTGGCACTTTCTTGGACAAAAAAATACCGAATGGAGACAGTGTAAGAGATGTTATGATAAGAGCCATAGAATTCTTTAGAGACTTGAATAGGTTTCCTCAAGGAAAGGAGATATTGGTAATGTCTCATGGAACATTTTTAAGAATTTTATTTTGTTTAATATTCAATAAAAACATTGAAGAATATCTATTAGATTACGAGTTCCCAAACGCTGGAATTTTGATTATTTCAAGAAATGAAAAAGGAAGGTGGGAAGTTGAAAATAGCGATATAAGGAGGAAGAGATAGGTAATGGGTCTTGTTTCCCCTGCTCAAGCTTTAGACCTTGCTAGAAGTCTCTTTAGGGGAGATTTCCAAAGATTAAACAGGGGACTTAACAATTGGGTTTTTTGCGATGAGAATAATATACTGACTATACCAAGACATTTAAGAGTCAAAGACTATGGGATAAGAGTTACAGCTACAAGAATACTAAAATCAAGCGGGGTTCCAGTTGCAGAGATAAGAGAATATTCTCCAAGAAGTGATAGAACTCCTGAATATTTATTCGTTGAAAAACTAAAAGGAAAGAATATTGAACTATCAAGAATGACTTCTGCTCAGAGAGAAATGTGTCATAGTTCTGCAGGTGAAGTTTTGAGACAAATTCATAGTATCTTTGTACAGAATTATGGAAGGTTGGATGAAAGAGGAATAGGTACCTCTCTTACATGGAAAGATTTTGTAAGAGATTATTTTATTGAATCTTTTGATAGGTTAAGTAAGAACAAGGAGTTACTGGAAAGATATGGGAGTAGAATACAGATGCATTTTGATGAATGCTTTGAAACAATAGGGAAATGGGAGCAACCTATAATGTTACATGCAGATTACCATTTGAATAACTTGTATTTTAGAGATAACAAGGTTGTTGGTGTGTTAGATCTGGATTTAGTTAGTTCTGGAGATCCTTCCTGGGATACAGGACATTATTGTAGAACTTTTAATTTTGATAGGAAAAGAGGCGTCTTTGCTTTTAGAAGAAGTTACGGGAGAAGTAAAATAAATCCTTCTTCTGAGAGAGCTTATTCTCTTATTATCTGGACTAGAAAATTAGGTTCACAAGCTGGGGATCGTCCAGAAGCTTTGCGGGAATCAATTTCGGAGTTTGAAAAGATATTGGAGGGGATAGAATGAGACTATTTTTGACTAGACACCCAATAGCAAAAGCAAATATTGAAGGAATAGCTCAAGGTCAAGCGGAGGGAGATATCAATGAGAATGGCTTGAAACAAATTGAAGAACTGATTTTAAGATTAAAGGATGAAAAAATAGACTATGTCTTTTCTAGTGATTCTGTTAGGTGTAAAAAACTTGCTTCTGCAGTTGCTAATTCAAAAAGAGTTGGTTTAGTTTATAATCCTATTTTTAGAGAGATTAATAATGGAGATTTATCAAATATATCCAAGTTAGAAATATCAAGAATAAGATTTTGGGAAGATATTCTCTGGAGACCAAAAGGGGGAGAAAGCCTTCTTGACCTTGATGAAAGGTCTAAAAGATCTAAAGAGTATTTGTTAAATCAACCTTATGAAAGAATGCTTTTGATTTCTCATGGTTGGTTTCTCAAGTCATTTGTAGGAAGTTTGCTTCTAATGAACCCCATGGAATATCTGAGAAGATTGAAATTTAGTAATTGTTCTTTATCCGAGATTAGCTTTGATAAAGACAATTACATAATTGAATATTTGAACAATAGAGAATACTTAAAAACAAGATGAAAATTCATATTTGTGGTATTTATGGGTGTGGAAAGAGTACGCTTGCTGACAAGCTATCTAAGAAATTGAATATTCCAAAATACTCGCTTGATGACATAAAATATTTAGTAAAATATGATAAAGTTAGGAGTATAAAAGAAAGAATAAAGAAAATTAAAGAAATATGTAGGAGAGGAAAGTGGATAACAGAAGGTACTTGGTCTGATTTTGCCGAAGAAGCTTTTAAAAAAGCAGATATTATAATATTTATGCAACTGCCAAGAAAAGTTTGTAGTTATCGTGTCTTTAAAAGATATTTCTTTAGAGATAAAGAAAAAAATGATAATTTATTTGGAGTGGCTATGCTTATTAAAGAAATATTCAAGTACTATTCTACTAAGCGGCCGGTGTCAGTTTACTCGCACTGGTCTTTGATAAGAAAGTATAATAAGAGATATTTTATTATTAAAGGTAATAAGGACATAATTCAATTATTTAGAGATCTTGTGGCGTAGATTAGTTTTTTCGTTATTCTTAGCCGATAAGAATATAAGGCAACTTTTATAAGCAAATAAAACATTTAATAAAAATGGAATATGAAATTTGGATGAAGAAAGCAGAAGAGGACTTTGATACTGCATTATATAACTTAAAAGGAGATAAAATAGAGGCAGGAGCATTTTTCCTTCAACAAGCAGCAGAGAAATCTCTTAAATCACTATTAATAAAAAAAACTAAAAAATTAATCAAAACTCACGACTTAGTTGTTCTCGCCAGAAAAGTAAATGCTCCAGAGGAGATAATAAACCATTGTCAAAAATTAACTATAGTATATCGAGAAACAAGATATCCCGACACCAACATAAAAGATCGGAAGAGCACACGTCTGAACTCCAGTCACGGCTACATCTCG
>CAYIAU010000035.1:0-7394 GCA_964361465.1 Candidatus Woesearchaeota archaeon | reverse complement strand
AAGAGAAGATGCTTGATAATTTTGCCGGGGAGTTGAATGAGAAATTGGGGATTGATTTCTTATAATCCAAAGATAAAACCACATTCTTTAGAGTGTGGATAAAGCTTGGTTTTATCTTAGCTTCAAGAACACTCATAAATTCGTGTTCTTGATAGCCATCAAGAACTGAAAGTTCTTGAGGAGTTCAAACTACTCAAGAACTTTGTGATTCGCCATTTCTTTTAGAGGGCGAGAGAGGTTTTAAGTTTTTTGTGCTTTGTTTTGAGTTAGATGTAACTTGTTAGGGGTTACAAATGGAAAGGTTTAAATATTTGTTTGGAGAGATTAAGGAATGGGACAATTAAAATTTAAATCACATACACTTGATGATGAGTTAGTGAGAGATGGACTTTGTGCAGTTGGAGCTTTAGAGGATAATCCTTTGAGTAGAGGGCAGAGTTATGTTGTTGGAGGTGTTGCAACGCAAAGTTATTTACCAAGTTCTTGCAGGCGTCCAACTTCAGACATAGACTTGGCTGTTTTGAGACCATTGACTTTTGAAGATTTTAGGGATTTTTCAAGGACAGCTGTTCAATGTCTTACTGATAATAAATATTCCGCAGAGACAAAAAAGGGGCATACATCTTACCAAATAATCTTTTTCACTGGAGAAGAGGTCGGAGTTATAGAATTTGCTAGGAGGTCTAGGCAAAATCTTGAAGAGAGGAGAGATATTCTTATGCGTGAGAAAGCTAATGTGAGAAAGAAAATTTTAGAAGAGAGAGATGTGACTTATGAGGTTTGCAGTCCAGAGGATATAGTGGTTCCTAAGATGCTTAGAGATGTTCGGGCCTTGATGAGAAACCATGAATTTTGTGAATACATTCAGTCTGGGAAACCAGTTCCTCTGACAGAAGAGGGTGTTAAAAAGGCTCTTGAGAAAATACAGGAATATAGAGATGAAGCTGTTCTGCATGCAGGCAATCCTGAATTGTCTGAGAGATTAAGGTTTATTTCAGATATTTTTGATATTAGGATTTTGTCTGAAATTGTTGGTTTTAATGACAAATATTTAAAAGAGGCAATTGGTTCGTGGAATGGTTTGAGAGATAGGACGCCTGCCAGAGATTTATTGTTTAATTATTTGCTTCCTAAGATGAATTTTGGTAAAATTTATTAATCTCTTTCTTATTGTTCTTTTATGGATTATGCAAAGTTGGGCTTGAAGGCAGGGCTTGAGATTCACCAGCAGCTTGATAGCGGGAAGTTGTTTTCTCGGACGCCGTCGTTGTTGAGGAGCGAGGAGCCGGATTATGTTATTAGGAGGAAGCTGCATAGAGTTGCAGGGGAGAGCGGAGAGGTTGATGTGGCTGTTGAGCATGAGGCGAGTTTGGACAAGGAGTTTATTTATCAGGGGTATAATGACACTATTTCTTTAGTTGAACTTGACGAGGAGCCGCCGCAGGAGATTGACTCTGATGCGCTCAATGAAGCGATAAAGATTACACTTCTTTTGAACTGCGAGATTTATCCTATTGCGCAGATTATGAGGAAAACAGTTATTGATGGGAGCAACACTTCTGGATTTCAGAGAAGTGTTTTGATTGGGCATTCTGGGGAGATTGAAACTTCTTTTGGGAAGGTCGGAATTGAGACGATTGCTTTGGAAGAAGATGCGGCGAGGATAATTAAGAGAGGGGAGAAGGAAGTTATTTTTAGATTGGATAGATTGGGGATTCCTCTTGTTGAGATAACGACGAAGCCGGTTCTGAAGAGTGCTGAACAAATCAAGGAATGTGCGTTGAAGATTGGAGAGATATTGAGGGCTTGCAAAGTGAAGCGGGGGATTGGGACGATAAGGCAGGATTTGAATATTTCAATTAAGGGACATAAGAGAGTTGAGATAAAAGGATTTCAGGAGCCGAGAATTATGGTGAAGGTTGTTGAGCTTGAGGTTGAGAGACAGCTTAAAGACATTGAGGAGAAGAAGGAAGATGGAGAGGTGAGGAATGCCCTTGCTTCTGGCGAGACAGAGTTTTTGAGACCATTGCCTGGGAAGGCGAGGATGTATCCTGAAACTGATTTGCCTTTGCTGAGAATCTCGAGAGAGCGAGTTAATGTTCTGAAAAAGGAGCTTCCCAAGTTAAAGGGGGAGATCAGGGATGAACTGAAGAAGAAGGGATTGAGCGAGGAGCTTTTGAATTTGATTCTTGCTGGCGGGGAATTGGAGGAGTTTGAGGTTTTGCTTAGAGTTTATAGCAAAGATGCTAATCTCATCGCGAAGATGGTTACGCTTTGGAGGAGCGAGTTTGCTTCAAAGAGCAAGAAGAGTTTTGAAGAAGTGAAAGAGATTTTGAATGAAAATGTTTTGGAGAAAGTTTTAATGAAAGTTAAATCTGGGGAGTTGGACAAGGGAGATGTTAAAGCGGTGTTGATGGACATTTTTGAAGGTAAAGAAATTGAGGAGGCGTTGAGAGTTGAGAAAAAGGGCGACGACGAGATTGAGGGAGAGATAAGGAAGATTATCAAGGAGAAGCCAGGGCTTAGAGCAAATGCTTATATGGGCTTGGTGATGCAAAAGTTTAAGGGCAAGATTGACGCTAAAAAGGCGATGGAGATTATAAGGAGGATTCTTGGTGATGAAGCTTGAGTTTGTGATTGGTTTTATAGGAGTTTTTTCGGCAGGGGTTTTGATTGGTTTTTCGCTGGCGGGTTTTTTTGACGAGGTGAGTTTGACAGGGAGAGCTGTTGAAGAGAGTGATTTGAATTATACTTATACGAAGGCGATTTGTAATTCTGAAAACAGATGCATTGATGTTTTAGTTGAATGCGAGGGCGGGAAAGTGAAGAGCTTGGAGCCTGTTTCAAGTTTGAGATTTTTTGGCGACAAATTTGAAGATTTTAGAGAGGATATAAGCGGTTTTTGCGAATATAACGAGAAGGTTTAAATATTAGTTATATAATGTATAATTATGGTAGTTATAGAAACTAGATTGAAGAAATGGGGAAATTCATTTGGAGTAGTTGTGCCTGCGGAAGTTATTGAGAGAGAGAAGATGAGAGAGAATGAGAAGTTAAGACTAATTGTTTTGAAGGACTCTAAGAAAGTTTTGCATGAGACTTTTGGTTTGCTTAAAGGCAAGCTTAAGAAATCTGCGCAGGAAATAAAAGATGAACTTAGAAGAGAACTCTACGACGATTGAGAAAGAAGGCGAGAGTTTCTTCTTTGATACGTATGCTTTTTACGAGATTCTTAACGGAAATAAGTATTATCGTGCTTATGTAAATTCAGAGATTGTTACTTCTAAACTTAATATTTTTGAGCTTTATTTGATTATAATGAGAGATACTAATGAGGAAAAAGCTGAAGAGGCTCTGGCAAAATATTATGGCTTTTGTGAAGATTTTGACGAAGTGGTAATAAAGAACGCGGTAAAAATGAAAAGGGAGCTAAATAAGAGAAAGTTATCAATGACTGATTGTATTGGCTATATGATGGCGAGGCAGTTGGGAATAAAGTTTCTTACAGGAGATGAGCAATTTAAGGATATGGAGAATGTGGAATTTTTGAATATAACGAGAGACCTAAATAATTAACGTTCGTAGAAATCCTCGTATTCAGAGATTGAGAATCTCTGACCCATTCAACTCTCCGAGTTGAAGGTTTTAATTCGGGGTTAGTTTGCGAGGATTTCCCCGGCAGTCACAAAACATAAACAACAGGCAAAGTTTTGTGACGTATGCTATTTAGTTCTCTCGAACACAAAAATCTGCAAGATTTTTGTGCCTAAAGAAGCTTTGCTTCTTTAGGTATAGCAACAGACAATTTGAGGAATTATTGAAGCCTGTTGCTATACAAAGTATTTTAAATAGTTGTTTTTTAGAAATGGTATGAACGGAAAGACAGCTTACAGGACGCACACTTGCGGGGAATTGCGAAAAAAGGATTCTGGGAAAAAAGTGAAGCTTTGCGGCTGGGTTGATTCGATAAGAGAGCATGGGAAACTGGCTTTTGTTGATTTGAGAGATAGATATGGGAAGACGCAGATTGTTGTTAAGGATTCCGGAGTTAAATTAGGAGCCGAGTATTGCGTTCAGATTATTGGGGAGGTGCAGGCGAGGAAGAAGGGGACAGAGAACAAAGAGCTTGAGACAGGAGAGATTGAGGTTTTGGCGGAGAAGATAAATGTCCTGAATGAGTCAAGGGTTTTACCTTTTGATGTTAATGATATGAAAGTTGGAGAGGATGTGAGATTGAAGTATAGATATTTGGACTTGCGGGGAGCGAGCTTGCAGAATAATTTGGCTTTGAGGAGCAGGTTGTATGGGGCGATTCAGGAGTATATGGCGGGGAGAGGTTTTGTTTATATTGATACGCCTATTTTGGCGAAGAGCACGCCTGAGGGAGCGAGGGATTATGTTGTGCCTTCGCGAGTGAATGCCGGAAAGTTTTATGCTTTGCCGCAGAGTCCGCAGTTGTTCAAGCAGTTACTTATGGTTGCCGGGATTGACATGTATTATCAGATAGCGAGATGTTTTAGGGACGAGGATTTGAGGGCGGACAGACAGCCTGAGTTCACACAGCTTGACATTGAGATGAGTTTTATTGAAGCAGAGGATTTGATTTCTGAGATGGAGGGGTTGTGGAAGTTTGTGTTCAAGAAAGTTTTGGGGAAGGAGATAAAAACGCCTTTTCCGAAGATGAGTTATGATGAGGCGATGAAGAAATATAAGACAGACGCTCCTGACTTGCGAAAGAAAAAGGATGAACTTGCTTTTGTTTGGATATTAGATTTCCCGATGTTTGAGCACAGCGAGGATGATAAGAGATGGTATGCAAAGCATCATCCATTTACCTCTCCTGTTGAAGGGGTTGATTTCTCTTCGCCGGGCAATGTGAAGGCGAAAGCGTATGATTTAGTGTTAAATGGGAGTGAGATTGGGGGAGGGAGCATTAGAATTCATAATTCAAAAATGCAAAATAGCGTTTTTGAGGTATTGGGGATTGGGAAGAAAGAGGCGCAAGAGAAGTTTGGTTATCTGCTTGATGCGTTGTCTTTTGGAGGGCCGCCACATGGAGGGATTGCTTTTGGTTTGGATAGGATTAGTGCGATTATGTCTGGAAGTGATTCTATAAGAGATGTTATTGCTTTTCCGAAGAACAAGGCAGCGCAGGATGTTATGCTTGACGCTCCTTCTGAGATTAGTGAGGGGCAGCTGAAAGAGGCGCATATTTCAGTTTTGAAGAAGGGGAAGAAATAGCTATAAATTTATATACCTTGTGCGTTTTAGATTTTTGTTTTTAAGCGTTTATGGCAGATTTGAATGGCAGCAGACAAAGGAGAAATTTTGAGGAAGTTGCTCGCGATGTAATTATTAATAATGGCAGATGCTATGGATGCAACGCAGGTCATTGTATTTTTAGGCAGATTTTGTCGCATAATGGGTGCGCTTCCCCTTCTGAGACTTGCTGTGGCAGAGAGTTTGATAATGGGTGTTTGATAAAAAGAAATGCCTTGAGCTTGCAGCCGTCTTCAAGAGATTTAGTTTATCACGCTTTTCTTGCGGAATCGAAATTTAGAGCGGGAGAGATATTAAAGATAGATATAAAATCCACCGGCGCTGAATTTATTTTTAATCTGCTTCATTTGAAGGAGAGTTTTGACAGGGCTTTTGAGAGGTATACTTCTAGGCAGATTAATTTAGATGCAGTATATAATGAGGTTATGGGAGTGGTGCGCGAGAGTGATTTTACGGCAGTTTTAAGAGGAGTGCCTTCCAGTAGTTATGTTTTTGAGGAGAGGGGCAGTGGTGTTACTTCTTCTTTTTTTGGATAGTTTTATTAACTAAATAATTTTGTTTTATTTATGGTGAGTAAGGCTGAAGAGTTGAAAATAAGCGAGGAGGCAAAACGCATTCTTGAGAAGTTTTCTGCTGAGATTGGCAAAGTTGAGTTCAAGGGGAAAGATATAAAAAGGAAAGTTGGAGGATTTAGGAGAGAGGGGGGAGAGAAATGTGGTGAAGATCCAAAGAACAGAAGTTCTTTGTCTCGAAAACTTCCAAAAGCTACAGAAGTTTCCGAGTTTAGGAAGATGATGTTTGAAAATGCGCCTGTGAAGGAAGGAGATTTTATAATAGCTGAGAAGAAGAAATGGTAAAAGAAACCTCACTTTATTTTAAAATTGGACACAAATTTAGGGAGGTTGTGTCTTATTTTAAAATTGGACAGCCGTTTAGAGTATCTCTGTCTTATTGCATGAAATGGTAATTGTAAAAGCAAGCAAACCAATTGGCAGGATAAAGCGAGGCGATAGGATAAAGGTTGATGGAAAGGAGCTTGAAGTTGATGCGCATTATGTTCTGATTGAGCACGGCAATAATAAGGAGATGGCGATTGAGTGCTTTGACAAGAAAACAGACAAGGACTATTAGTTGAGGTATTTTGACGACAGAGTTGATGATAGCTTGGAATTTTTTGAGCTTGATGAAATTGTTTATAATAAGAAGGAGATTGGGAAGATTGAGTGGTGACTGCGAAAATTATTTAACCCTCGTAAAAAATCCACCACATTTATGCGGTGGTTAGTTAGTGTGGATTTTTCACGGGTCTCACAACGCAGAGAACCTTCGGTTCTCTGGGCCATCAAGAACTTTCAGTTCTTGAGGAGTTCAAACAAACCGCACCTTTTAAGGTGCGGTAAAACGCAAGGACTTTGTGATACTCAATATATTTTTAGATATTATGGATGGCGTAGTGCATTTTGAGATACCTTTTGAGTATAAGGAAAGAGCTATGCAGTTTTATAAGGATAGTTTTGATTGGGGAATTCAGGATATGCCTGAGATGAGTTACACGATGGTTAGAACTGTTGAGGTTGATGAGAAACATATGCCTATTGAGAGCGGGAAGATAAATGGAGGGATGTTTAAGCGGGCTAAAGATTTGAAGAACACGCTTTTGACAATTAATGTTGTGAGTATTGATGAGAGTTTGGAGAAGATTAAATCGAATGGCGGGGAGGTTGTGAGGGAGAAGAGGGAGGTTGGAGACATGGGGTTTGTTGCATATTTCAAGGATACTGAAGGGAATGTTGTTGGATTTTGGGAGAATGCCAAGAAAATGGAGGAGGATTCTGGTCTGGAAGATGATGCTGAAGAAGAGAAGAGAGAAATTGAGGCAGTTGCTTAGTTAGCTTTATTAATACTTTGTTTCTAGATTGCTTATGAGAGTTGAGGAGAAAGTTAGGGCATATTTGAAAAAGATAAAAGAAGAGAATAGTAGGATAAAGGCGTTCTTGCATTTGAATCCTGATGTTATTGAAGATGCGCGGGCAGTTGATGCGAAGAAGAAAAAGGGGCGGCTTTACGGATATGTTTTTGGGGTGAAGAGCAATATTAATGTTAAGGGATTGATT
>CAYIAU010000034.1:3501-7499 GCA_964361465.1 Candidatus Woesearchaeota archaeon | reverse complement strand
AATAAAGAAGCAAGAGCTTCGGGATAGTGATGTGAAACAATAGATTTTTATACTTGTTTTTGTTGTTTAGATTATGAGAGTGAATGTTGCAAAAGGGGTGTATATAGTTCTCGGAGTTGTTTATGTAGTTTTGGGAATTCTTTATTTGTTTAATGTTGACACGACAGAGATAACTGGTTTTGCTGTTGCGAATGGTTTTGACACGCCGACGCGCGGGTTGTTGGGGACTGGTTTTTTGGCTTTTGGAATTTTTTTGCTTTTCCAGTCAAAGAGGAAGAGGAAGAAGGGGCAGGCGGCGTTGGAGTTCTTGATGACTTATGGCTGGGCGATTTTAGCGGCGATAATTGTTATAGGTGTGTTGGCTTATTTTGGAGTTTATAGTCCGGGGAAATTCGCGCCTGAAGCTGTTGTTGTTAATCCGCCTTTCTACGCGAATGCTTGGAGTGTGGTTGCTGACGACGGGGGAGCTTCTAAAGTTAGCTTAGAGGTGAGGAATAATGGCGGAGAGAAGTTGACGATAAAGAGAATTGAGCTGGCTAATTCTGAAAGCAATGGGATTTCTGGAATTTGTGATGCAGGCAATGATGTTAATCTTGTTATTTCTGCTGGAGAGTTGAAAACTTTGAGTGTTAATTGTATACTTCCTCTTGCTGATGGTAAGACTTTCAAGGCAGATGTTATAATTACTTATACTAAGAGTGGGAGCAATCTTGACATAAAGTCACAGGGAACTGTTGCGACGAGGGTTGCGCCTGGGCCAGGTGGAGGAGGGCCGGGTTGTACTGATGAATGCACACCTTCTGGAACTAAAGAATGTTCTGGGAGCGGATTTAGAGAGTGCGGTAATTATGATGCAGACTCTTGTTTGGAGTGGAGCAGTGTAACTTCTTGTTCAGCAGGAGAGACTTGTAGTGCTGGGCAGTGTGTCCCAGGCACTTTAACTTGTCCTGATGGGATTTGTGCTGCTGGAGAGGAGTGCTCTTCTGATTCTGGAGCTTGTCCAGTTGCTTCAGTCTGTCAGGTAGCCTCCTGTACTAATGGTTGTGTGAATAGTAATCTTCCAGATGGGTCACAGCCAGCAGGATGCGATGGATTTTCTCAATGCGTAAGTGGGCAATGCGTGACGCTGGTGCATCATTGGAATTTTGAGAATGGTCCTGGTGATGAGATTCCTGCTGCACAAGGTGGTGTAGATGGCAGTTGTTCTTCTTGTCCTACATTTATCCCTGGTAAAGTTGGAAACGCTGCTAACTTTGTTAGCACAGAACTAGATCAGATTAATGTTGGAAGTGCTGGAGATTATGTAGATGGCTTTTCAATGACTTTCTGGTTTAAGACAAATACTGTTACTAGTAGAATAATTTCGAGAAGACCAGATAGCTTGAACATTCAATATGATTTATATATTAAACCAAGCGGAGGATATCTTTCTTTTTATGATACAAGTAAGGTAATTAATTCTGTTCCAATTCTAGCGTCAGACGGTCAATGGCATTTTGGGGCAGTGGTGATTAGCGCAGATGGAACAAATTCAAGAATGTATCTTGATGGGAGCTCTAATTATGTTCAGTTTAATGCAGGTATGTCTCCTGTTGGTGGATCCACAATAATAGGATATGCTTTGGGTAATTATATGAATGGTATGATTGATGAACTTAGGATTTATGAGGGTGTTTTGTCGCCTGAATTTGTGCAATCTATATATGACTCTGAGGTTTAATCTTTTTTGGAAATGAACTGTTAATCGTGTAAGGATTTTAGATATGAGAATACATCTCAGATACAATATTTTCTTTTTGGAAGGAGCGAGAGCAATCCTGTTGTGAAGATTATCCCTGTTGTTGGTGCAGGGACATTTGGAGTGCCAGGGGTTGCTCTTGTTTTGAGCCAATTGTCAGAGCCATCGGGGAAGCGGGAGAGTGATTCATTAAAGATTCCGCTAGTCCCGCCGTCGGGTAAGTTATCTAAGATGTTGCCATCGTCCCAGATTCCGTAGGTGATAGCGTTTATTAATGCATTTGTGGGGTCATATAACTCTATTCTACCATCCACATTTTGCTGTCCTGGAGGATTTAGTATTACTGAATAGCTGAAGGGACTGATAATTCCCTCAAGAGTTTTTGTTTCAGGTGTTGCGTCTATTAATTCCAATCTCCAGTTTGTTAAATCTACAGGGGAATCAGAGGGATTGTATAGCTCAAAGTATTCATCTGAACTACCTATTATTCCGCTGCCATCATGGTCTTGTTGTGGGTCTGTAACAATTTCATTGATTTTTATGCTGGCATTTGCGTAGTTATTAAAGCTGAGAGGGAGCGCTGAGACGAGTCCTGCGAGAAGATAATTCCTTATTGTTTTCTGCTTCATGCTTATTAATTATTTTTGCGGTTTAAAAACCTTTTCGTGTTGGAAAATATATTTCTGAATACCATAGTGAAGGCAACAGGATGCAAGAAATCTATGATTTTAGAAGACAATCAAAGTTAGTTTTTACTTTCTTTTTTCCCCCGCCAAAAGAATTTATTAACAATTTTCTTATCAATCCAAGAATGTTTATTTGCTTTATTGATTAAATCAATAGCAGTTAACTCTTTGAAAGCATAAACTTCTACTTCCCTCTCTTCTTCTCTCACATAATCAACAAGTTGTGTAAAGTCTCCATCCCCAGAAACTAAGATCGCTTTATCATATTTGTTTTTACAGGCGTCTCTTAACATATCCAAAGCTAAATGAATATCGTCTCCTTTAATTACATAATATTCTTTCTCATCTCTATCAACTCTTTTTTGCCTTTTGCATAAAACAACTTTGCATTTTGGAATTTTCCTAAGGCGTGCGAAGAGTTTCATTTGATTCCAATAAACCCATTTGTTTAGATTTTCTTTTAACGGAGCATTATAGTAATAAATTGTAATAAGTTCGTCGTTGCCAATAATTTCTTTAACAAAATTCTCAAAGTCAAAGAAGATATCTGAGTATCTTTCGTTAATTGTCTTTAATCCATAATAAAAATTGGCTCCATCAATATATACAGAAACTCTCTTTACCATTTTAATGAAAATCCGGCCTTGGCAGAGCCCAGAACCGGGAATACATAAGCGGGATGTCCGTAGACTTAAGGCGTTCCCTGACACCTTATTTTATTCAAACCCTACAATTATTTAAGCTTTTCGGAATTTTAACTTCGCAGACAAAATTCCTTCTTCAAAATCAAGATTTGTTATTGTCTTGTGTTTGCTCGTTTTTCCAGTTTGGGTTGAACGGAAATTCCCAAGGGCGCTTGCCTTTTCTTAACGCGACGAGAATTGGCAGACCGGAGTCAGATGTTTTGCCTGTTGTCTTGATGAGAGCGTTTGGAGGGAGGGAGAAGGTTTCAGTGCATTCGGGATAGGTGTCGCAGGCGGCGAAGTAGCGGTTTGTTTTTTTTGAGTATTTTATGACGAGGTTTCCTTTCTTGCATCTCGGGCAGGGCATTATTATGCTGTTTGACTTTTGTTCTTCGCGGTGTGATTCAAGCCCTTGCATGATTTCTTTTCCGATTTCTCTTTCTTTTGCCTTGAATTCTTTTGAGATGTCTGTGATTAGCTTTTCAGCTGTTTTTATTGTTTTTTCTTCTTTCTCAGAGAAGTCGGATTTCGCGGATTGTATTTTTTCCATTTGCTCTTCCAATTGCCTTGTGAGGTTTTCGTCTATTATTATCGGGGAGTATTTTTCAAGTGACTCTATGAGTTTTATTCCGAGGGGCGTTGCTTTTATTGACTTGCCGTCTAAATAACCGCGATCAAACAGCGTGTCGACGATCATTGAGCGCGTTGCTTTTGTGCCGAGGTTTTTTTTCTCAAGGATTGTTATGAGCGAGGCGGGCGTGTATCTTTTTGGGGGCTGTGTTTCTTTTTCTTCTACTTGTATTTTTTCTATTTTTACTTTTCCGTTTATTGTTGGGATTTCTTTTTCTTCGAGGATTGATGGATAGACTTGAGTCCAGCCAGGGTTTTTTA
>CAYIAU010000034.1:0-3401 GCA_964361465.1 Candidatus Woesearchaeota archaeon | reverse complement strand
GTGCGCTTGTTTTCTGTTACTGCATCTGGAGAGAATGCAGAGACGAATCTTTTTACTATGATGTTGAAGAGTTTTTCTTCGTTTGCCGAGAGAGCTTGGAACTCGCCTGTTGGATAGATTGAGGGATGAGCAGGGTCTGACTTTTTTCCTTCTATTGGCTTTGTTCTTGTGGCTATTGAAGTTAATCTTGGAAAGTACTTTGAAAGGGATTTCAATATTTCTTTTGGCTTGATTGATTCTGGGAGTTTTTGCGAGCTTGTTCTCGGATAAGATATTAAGCCGTCGAGGTAGAGCTTTTGCGCGATGCGGAGAGTTTCCGAGGGAGAGAGGGCGTGCAGCCGGTAAGCTTCTCTTTGGAGTGAGGTGAGGTCGAAGGGCGGCGGTGGCGAGATGGACTCTTCTGAGATTTTTGTTTCTGCTTCTGCTTCTTTTATGTTGTTGAATTTGTGTAGCTCGGATTTATCAAAGATGTCTTTAGGATGTTTGTATTTTATTGGGGAGTCTTGGAGCAGTGCGAAGACCTGCCAATACGGCTGAGATTTGAAGTTTTCTATTTCTTTCTCGCGCTGGACGATTATTTTTAGGGCAGGGCCTTGGACGCGGCCGATTGATAGGATTTTGAAAGAGCCGGATGTTTTAATTGCAGACATTAGGGCTCTTGAGAGGTTTATTCCATAGAGCCAGTCTAGAATGTGGCGGGTTTCGCCGGCGTATGCCTGGCCCCAGTCGAGTTCGGGGAGAGGGTTTTGGTATGAGTGGAGCAATTCGTTTTTTGTTAATGTGGAATATTTCATTCTTTTTGCGGTTTTTTGGTTTGCGATGAAGCGCAGGACGTTCCAGCCGATGACTTCGCCTTCTATGTCGTAGTCAGTTGCTATGATGAATTCTTTTGCTTTTCTCGCGAGTTTTTTTAATAAGAAGAAATAGCGCTTTGTGAATGCGGCTGAGGTTTTTTCGTAGGAGGGCGTCCATTCAATCTGGAAGATTGGGTAGCCTTTTTGTCCCTTTACATATGTTAAATTGAATAAATGTCCAACTGCTGAGGCAACAATTACTTTTTGTGAATTATGAGAGAGTTCAAAGTAGGATGCGTTGTTTTCTGTTATTTTTCTTGCTGTTGAGGAGAGGGCTTGGGCTATTTTTTGGGCTGACTGCGGTTTTTCAGTTATTATGAGGATGGAGTCTTTGGAAGTAACATCTTTTATGTTGTTTGATTTAGGGGTTCTCTTTGCTTTTGCTTTTGGCTTTTCTTCAGGGGACTCTAATTCATTTGACGGGCTTTTGCCTGGAGATTCTATTGTTGTTATTTCAGAGGGCGAGGGCTTTGGTTTTACCTGCTTTTCAACAACGCGCTTTGCACCTTCTATTGGTATGAATGATGATACTGGCATTTTATATTGTCTAATGGGCTCCTTATGTTTTTTATAGATTGCTGTGATATTTGAGTGTAGAGCTGAGTTGTTTTTATGTCTGAATGCCCTAAAAGTTTTTGAATTATTTTTAAATCTGTTCCCTGTTCTAATAAATGTGTTGCGAAGGAATGTCTTAATAGATGAGGGTAGACTCTTTTTGTTATTCCAGCTTTTTTTGCGGCGTTTTGGACTATTTTAGCAATAGTCTTTTTTGTTAATTTTCCAGAGCGATTTGATGGGAATAGGAGCTCTGTGTTATTTAATTTGCAATAACTTTCAAGCTCTTCTTTAATTGACGAGGGGATTTTAACAAACCTGTCTTTTTTACCCTTTGCTAATTTTATATAGATTAATTCCTCATTGAAATTTAAATCGTGATTTTTTAGGTTGATTATTTCAGAGACTCTTAAACCGCAGCCGTATAACAATTTGATAATTAATTTGTGTTTTATGTTTATTGTTTTGTTTATCATTGCTTTGATTTCTTCTTTAGTTAATATTATTGGAAGTTTTTTGTTTCTTTTTGGTTTCGGGATGTAGATTTTTGTATTTAAGATGTTTTTAAAGAAATATTCTATTGCAAAAATAGAGTGATGCACTGATGAAGGGTCGTTTTTTTCAAGTTTTTTTGTTATGTAATTCCTGGCGTTTTGCAAATTAGGGCTGTTTTCTATGGAGAAGAGATATTTTTTAACATGAGATGTATATGCTTTGGCAGTTTCTTTGGAATAATTTTTCAGTTTAAGGTGTTCTTCTAGTTTTTTAATTAGTTCTTCTTTTTCTTTCATTAATCTTGAATATATTTGAGTTATATAAAGGTTATTATATGGTTGTTTTTGGGGCGTATGGGGTATTAATGTTCTATATCCGCGATGTTATCTGTAATTAATTTGGAATTTGCACTATTTGAATAAAACGAGTTTGTCGCCTAAACTGAAAAACTAAAACGAAACGATGGGGGATTTCCTAAGTCCTTCGGACAGATCGTCTTTTTCTACGGAAAAAGAAATTTATTTTACTAACTCTTTAAACTCTTCTAAGTTGATTGCTCTACCCCTATTCGAATTTACTCTAGATTTTAAAGTCTTATCATTCGTCACTAATAGAATGCCTTTTTTTATTGCGACTTCTCCAATTAAAGCATCTTCAGTATGATTCTGGTTTTCTTTTCTTAACCCTTCTAAAACTTTTCCATCTCCTAATTTAGCTTCGCCCAATCTAGAAGTCCCTAAAATAAAAGATTCTGTAGGTAGCACTATGGGGGATAATTTAGTTAAATTCAAAGTAAGCATAGCTCTTTTTTCGTTATCTGGGCATCTGCTTACTTGATCTGATTGAATATGAGTAGCATAAAACTCAAATTTATTAGACTTTATAATATAATCTATATCCAACTGACCTTCAACAATTTTATTTAAAATGTCATTGTCAAACATTACCCTAATTCTATCCTTACTTTCCTTCAAAGATTTAACTAAGTCCTCTTTTCTTTTTTTAATACCTCTCTTAAAAGAGTAATAAATTCCTTCTAATACTCCTACTCCTTTATACATATCTTCTTTGACAAATCTCCAATCTCCAGAATAAAAGCCCATTAAATTCATAGATTTATATGTTCCAAAACTCTTTCTAAAAATAGACGTGTCTAAATCATCCTCACCAAAAAGAGAAATTAGGAAATTTCTTGACTCTATAAACCAACTTGTGCATTTTTGTTCAGATTTTGGGGCATCGTCTAAACTTCCCCCTCTTACAGATTGGGCTTCTTCTGCAAGAGTTTTTCCTTTTCCAACTAATTCCTCAAAGATAGCACAATCTTGTTTAAATTGATTCTCTACCATGTTTATCAGTTTATATTTTTGGAATCAGACTTGCATAATCAACTGATTTTCTGCTTTTATCCCATTTAGCCACACGCATAAATTTATTCTCTCTTAATCCATATCTCAACAAATCTTCTCTTTTCAAAACATTAAACAAATGGGATAA
>CAYIAU010000033.1:0-7593 GCA_964361465.1 Candidatus Woesearchaeota archaeon | reverse complement strand
TCGGTTCTCTGGGCCATCAAGAACTGAAAGTTCTTGAGGAGTTCAAACAAACCACGCACTTTAGTGTGTGGTATTACTCAAGAACTTTGTGATGATATCTACGATATTATATAGCCTCGCCCGGATTCGAACCGGGGTCTACGGAGTGCTCTTTGGATACTTGTTCATCGCAAACCAGAGTCCGTAATGCTTGACCGCTACACTACGAGGCTTTGTATTAACTAAGGAAATGAACTTTTAAAGCTTTCTTGAGAATTTGAATAGAAGGATTTTTATAGATGAGTGGTTTTATTTAACTAAGGCAAGATGAGCATAGGTGTTTGGATTATAATTGGAGCATTGATTGTTATAGCCTTGATTTTGCTTAAGTTCAAGGAGATAAGGCATCGGCTTGGGCTTTTCACGATAATAACGCTTTTGCTTTTTTTTGTCGTTTCTTTCGGATATATCACGAAGAGCAATAATATTGATTTGGGGAGTTTTGACGGCGTTGTCAAAGTGAGCAAGATATATTTTATTTGGCTGAAAGGTGTTTTCACGAATGTGGTTAGCATCACGGGGAATGTGATTCATCAGGACTGGGGACTGAACAGCACTGACTCAGGGCCGAAGAAAAAATGAGAGTGCTGATGGTTTTGGTTATGTTCCTTCTTTTCGGGCTTTTTTTTATTGTGAGCAATCAGGGGTTGAAGCTTGGCGTGGAGGAAGACAGGGTGGCGTTGGGGCGCGCTTATTATTCTTGGGCAGAGAATTTGTTTGATGGGGGCGTTGAGGTAACAGGGTATGTTGTTAATTCTGAGTGGATTCCTTCTAATAAGAGTTCTGATAAAATAGTTAGAGATTGAGTAGACGAAAGTTTTTATATGGGGTTTATTATCTTGGACTATGCCTCTATAGCTCAGTCGGTTAGAGCGCAACATTGGTATTATAGATAAGTCACCCATCCTTTGAGGATGTCCGAAGATGTTGAGGTCCCGCGTTCAAGTCGCGGTAGAGGCTTTCTAATTAATAGCGACTTTAACATCCAGCAGAGCAAAGCTCTGCTGTCCCCTCGCTTCTCGCGAAACTTCAGGTATAAAGATTGTGTAGCAATCTTTAACCTTCGTTTCTCGCGAAACTTCAGGAGTCGCGGTAGAGGATTTATACAAACCTTTAACAAAGGTTTCTATGAGTTCCAAACTTGAAAAAGGTTAAAGAAAAGTAAGCTAATCATTTACACTATCTTAGACTTTATTTTTCCATATATAATACCAATTATTGAACCAATAATTGTAGCCACAATAATAACTATAGGCCCAACAAATATAAGCCAGATGCCTCCCGTGTCGACAGAGTTCATCAACCCTATCAATATTATCGATGTCAATATTAAAAACCCAAGCGAAGCGCCCCTGAGCCAAGTGGGAGATCTTTTATTAATTATAAGTAAAAGAGGGACCAACAATAAACCAAAAATTATATTAATATAAACCATGACTATTGCGGTAGGAATCGTAAAAATGGTAGACATAATACTAATAAAGAGAAAAATAAAAATAGACGTCCATTTAAAACTCTTTTTATCCCACAGGTCTCCAACAATAAATCCGTAAATTAAACAGAATATAAAGAGGTTCAAAATTAATGGGGGATATCCGTAAATCCCAAAAAGTTGATCGCCGATAATCCTAAAAACATTGCCGCCAGAAAAGTCTCCTAATAACGCTCCAAAACCTATAAATCCTAAAGTTACAATAAGCTTAATTCCTAAAATGATAAGGAAAGAGAAAATTGTCGCTTTAACGTTAAATATGGTTCTATCTATACTTTAACAAAGTTAATATCTTTTTAAATTTATGTTAATTAAATAAAAATTTCTTTAACCATAGGTTAAAGAAACTTCCTAAACTATCGCGTATTTTCCTAACATCCTTTTCATTTATTTTAGATAGAATTTCTTTGGAAGTGTTAACAAACAATGGCGCTTTGCCCATAATCAATTCTGATTCTTTGGTGTCAATCACTTTATCAACATAATATTGAGCAATGTTTCGTAAGTCAAATGCTTTAGAGATGACTTTGAAATCCTCTTTAGTGTAAAACTCGGCAAGCAGTTCTTTCATAAATTCTAATGTGCAAGAATGAATCTCACACTTAACGCCAAGTTTCATCAGTACAGAATAAAGGGAGTAATACATTGAATAATAACAGGCAGAGATTGCAAACGTTAGATTATATTTCCTTTCTCTGTTCATTGTTCCCAAAGCATTCTCAGCCATCTTCATATATGAAAGAGAAAGATTATCACTTGGTTCAATTAACCTAATTCCGTCTTTCTGTTTGCAGCACCATTTTAAACTTACCATGTTAAGTCAATAAATTCTTCAACTCCTTTTAGAAGTATATGGTTATTCATTATCTCTTTCAAGAATAAATCGTTTGACTTAAATTTATCTTTTGTTGACTTCACAACATTTATTTTAATATTGTAAAGTGTTTCCAAATCGTCTATATCTGAGATGTTTCCTATAATAAACACATCAAGATCTGATCTTTCATTCTTTGTAGAATTAGCATAGCTCCCAAAAATAATAATTATGCCATTTGTTCTTTTTTCAATCTCCAAAAACAAAGAGTTAAGTTTTTTATACTTCTCAAATAACACTATTCTTTTATTTATCTCAACTAATTTTATCATTTCTTTTGTAGAAGGGTTTAATTTATTTAAGAAATAATATTTATTCTTACCTTCCCGTTTGAATTTGATTATATTTTGTCTCTCTAACATGTTTAAGATATTGGAAACAGTTTTTTGATTCATCTTTAATTCAGCGGCGATTGCCCTACCATAGCGTTTGCTATTATAATCTGATGTGAATTCTGTTAGTATCTTTAGTTCTTTGTTATTGAGTATCATATTACTCATATGAGTAATTAATTATTTAAATGTTTCTATCGCTCTTTTGCCATCTTAATATATAACTAGAATATCTTTTTTGATTAGGTTTCTTGAGAGGCAGAGATATCATAGACTGTTAAGTGTTTCTTTATATGATAAAGTATGGAAGATGTTGTTATGGTGAAACAGGTTAGAGAGACGAAAGGTTTGGTTTTTGCCAACTGCGAGAAGATTATCCTTTCGAAGCATAGTTAGCTTTTTATACACTAAGCTTCTTTGAAAGATATGGTTTTTGAACTGAAGGATTTCAAGAAGAAATACGATTCGCTTGCTGGAAGATATAAACTGCCTGATTTCTCAAAGTTGAACGGGGACTTTGAGGTTGATAAGATTGATAAGGAAAGCGAGTATTTTTTGAGAGTTGTCAGGAAGGTGATTATGGAGAAGGTCGTTAATTCGCTGAACTTTCTTGATATGCTTGTGAATCCTGTGAATGCGCCGAGGATTTACCACGCCTATATCAAAGGCATGAGTGTTGAGGACAGGAAAATAATTGATGAGATTTATTCTGCGCTGGGGAAGTTGAGCTTGGAATCGCTTGCGATGGAGATAGGGTACGACGAGAAGAAGGAAGCTGAGTTTATCGCAGATGTCTTTAAGGTGTGGGGCGAGATGAAGCCGAAGTTTGAGAAGGTTATGGGGAATATGAAAAAGCCGAATGCGAATGAGGTTAAGAGGGAGAGGGGCTATTTTGGGTGAGCTTGTTCAAAAAGTGAGAGAATTTCCTCAATTGATATTTCAATAACTGCGGCGGGCATTTGGATGTTCCAGGAATTTAGAGTTGAGGGATGGAGTTCTCCTATGTAACCTATTGACTTTTCGTTTAAATGAATGTTTGCTGTGCGGCCTTCTATTAAGTTTGTGTGAAGGGCTTCTTTCAGCTCGTATTTTAGGGCGAGTGATTTGAACAGGGCGTCTAAGATTTGCTTCATCTCGGTGAAGTTTGCAGGGCTTGAGAGTATTATAATATTTTCTGTTTCTTTTATTTTTGTTTCTTCAAGAGCTGAGTTTGAAAAGACGACGCCGAGCTCAAATATTTTTTGAGGATATTCAGCGTCTTTGTTTTCAGATAATATTCTTAATGCTGGGATGAGAAGGTTGGGGCGCAAGATTTTGAATTCTGTTTTTGAATTTTCTAATTCTATTTTTTCTTTTAGCTTCATTAATTTTGCTTCTTCTGTTTTTATTAGATGATAAGAGGAGGTTTCGATGAGTCCGAGCCCTACCAAAATTTCAGAGAGCTTTGATTTTATTTTGCTTTTTTTGTTTTCAGAGCCGAGTGTTGAGATGCTTGGAATTTGCGGCGAGAAATTGTCGTAGCCGTAGGCGATTGCTATGTCTTCTGCTATGTCTACTTCGTGGAGGATGTCTGTGCGCCAGGCAGGAATTTTTACTTTTCCCTTTTGATACGAGAGTTCCATTTTGGGAAGGAGGCGTGAGAGGTCTGTTTCTTTTAGTTCTAAGCCAAGGAGTTTATTTACATTTTCTAGAGATATTTTCATTGTTTCTGTAGAGAGATCAGGAGTTGATATTTTCTTCCCGTAATCAAGGGACATTTGATAAATCTCGCCGGACATTTCTGCGAGCGTTGTCACGATTATGTTCAGTGTTTTTTGGAGAGTTTTAAAGTCGTGTCCTGAGCATTCTATGAAAACTTCTTTTGTGGATTCTGTAATTTTTCCTGTTTCACGGCTGTTTATTATTGGAGGCATTGAGAGGATTTTTTTGTCTGCGTCTATGAAGACAGGGAATTTTTCCTGGTTTTCCAGTAGATGCGCGTACTCGCGCCCCTTTGGGTGCTTGTGAAGTATTTGCGAGCCGGTCATTTCCCTTTCTGACTCAAGTGGGATGAAATTTATTTTCTCCGGCGAGCGCGCTTCGTATGTTATTGGGAGCTTTATTTTTTCAAGCGGATAAATTCCTATCGCCACTTTTTTTCTGTTTCTTCCGAGAGTTGCGTGCAGTTTTTCTTGGAGATCTATTATCTCTTTTATCTTGCCGTCGTCAAATGAAAGATTTTTAACTATTGCGCAGGCGGTGAAAGGACGGACTTTTTTGACCGAGGGAGAGATTTTTACATTGTAATCTTTCAGAGGTTTTTTTATTTTGTATTCTTTTATCCCAGGAGATTTGCCGAGAAATGCCTTGAATGCGCGGATGTAATTCTGGAAAGAAAGGAGATCAGGGCGATTTGGGAATATTTCAATTTCTATTTCTTTTTCCGAGAGGGATTCAAGGGGAGTTCCGAACAGCCGGATTTTTTCTTCTGTCTCTTTTGTTAGAGGGACGTGCTTTTCAAATTCTTTTCGCTGGAATTTTACGTTTGCCATTTCAAGCTTTTTTATTTTTTATATCTTTAATTTTATCTAAAATTGCTTTTTCTAAATCTATATTATGTATGTTAGCCAAGTTCATTAGTAATATCATGCAATCTGATATTTCTTCTCCTAGGTTCTGCAAGTCTATTTCTCTTCTTTTCAATTTTTTGTTCATTATTTGGTGCGCTAACTCGCCGGCTTCTTCCATCAAATGAATTGTTAATAGCTCGTCATCTAAAGGAATTTGGTTTATGCTTAATCTCTGCTTTACAGCTTCTACTGATTTTTCTTGGAGTTTTTTTATTTCCATTTTATTTTTTTGATTAGAGTTTCTATATTATCTAATCTTTTATTCATATTATTTAAATGATGGTTCATATCATTTTTTAATAAGCTTATTTCTGATTTTACCTTGCTAAATCCAACTTCTGCCTTTTTGTCTAGTTCATAGTAATTCTTCCATACAATTCTCCACATTAATAATTCCGCTCCTGTTAAGATTGAAGCAACTGATATTATTATTGCTAAGTCTGTTGGAGAACCGAAAAGTTTCCATATAATTATACCTATAACTGCAAGTACCAGCAGCCAGAATACAATATCTTCTATTTTTATTTTTATCATTTTAGACCTTTATTAATGCGTATATGGCCAGAGTTATTAATGCTATTATGATGAGCCAGAATATTATGTCTGTTATTTTCATTTTATCCACTCCCTGATATTTCTTAATTGGGTGAGGTCGTTTTGGTATAGTTCTCTTAGGTCTTTTATTTTGTAGTAATCCATTAGGATGCGGTCAAAGCCGGGGCCCCATGCGAGGACAGGAATGTATTCGCCGAATAACGGGACTACTACTTCAGGACGGAATATTCCTGCGCCGCCTAGTTCAAGCCAGAGTTTTTTTTCAGGGTGGAAGAAATGGATTTCAACTGAGGGCTCTGTGTAGGGGAAGTAGGCAGGAACGAATTTTATTTTTTCAAATCCCATTTTGCTGAAGAATTTTTTTAGATAGCCGAGGAGATGAGAGAAGTTTGCTTCTTTATCGACGACAATTCCTTCTGTTTGGTTGAATTCAAATCCGTGGCTCCAGTCAACGGTCTCGTTTCTGAAGCATTTTCCGAGGGCGAAGAATTTTTCCGGCAGTTCAGAGAGGTTTAGATTAGAGAGAGTTTTGGCGGAGAGCGAGGTTGTGTGAGTTCTTAACACAACTGACTGGGCTTCTTCCCTGCTCCAGGAATACTGCCAGCCCTTGCTTCCTGAAACTCCTTTTTCGTGCGCCTGCTTTACTTTTTCGACGAGGGGTTTTTGGGGAAGAGAACCCTTTATTCCTGATATGAAAAATGTGTCATGCATTTCTCTTACTGGATGGTCTTGTGGCGTGAAGAGAGCGTCAAAGTTCCAGAATGAGACTTGGGCGAGGGTAGAGTCCATTTCTTTGAATCCCATTTCAAGCCAGATTTTTTTTGCGTATTCAATAGCTTGAGAAACGAAATGCTTTTTTCCAGGGTAAATCGCAGGGGCTTTAGTTTGAATGTCGTATCGCCTGAATTTTTTATTTGTCTTCCAGCTTTTTATCAGCTCTGGAGTTACTTCTTCTATCAGATTTGAGCTTATTTCCTTGCCTGCAAGTTGTTCGCCGAGAGGCGTGAGCTCAAAATCTATTATTGTTTTTTTTGTTGTCTTGATTATGTCTTTTCTTTTTTGGAGAGATTGGAGGGCAAGGAGCTGCTCGGCGTTTAGCTTGTTTTGTTCTATTGGGAGGATTTCTAGTAATTGTTCTTCAATTGTTTTTTTTATGAGCTCTTCTTTGCTTGCCTTCAGGGATATTTTTCCGTTTTTTAATTCTATGAATGCTTTTGACTTTAGCGCGCCGAGAGCTGCTTTGAATTCGTTGTCTGAGAGTTTTGAGGAGCTTTCTGCCTCTTCAATTTTTGAGTGGTTGTTTGATTCAAGGAAGGAGAGGAGCTTTCTTTCAGGCAGGTGTGTTTTTTTGTAGTAAATTCCGTTTGTTCCTAGTTCAACTAATTCTTTTGTCTGTTTTGTGAAGACTATTATTTCTTTGTTTGAGAGGAATTGGAGCGCGCGGATGACTGATGTTGAGTCCAAGCCAGAGTTTTTTATTATCTCCGGGACTTTTTGATTTAGATAGGGAATTATTTTTCTTTCTATTGGAGAAAGGGATTCTATTATTTCCTGGAGTTCTTTGTCTGGCATTATTATTGATAGAACTGGGCAGATTAAAAGGTTTTGGTTTGTTCTAGTTTAGATAGTCTTTTATCTTGATCCAAAGATAAAACCACATTCTTTAGAGTGTGGATAAAGCTTGGTTTTATC
>CAYIAU010000032.1:0-7877 GCA_964361465.1 Candidatus Woesearchaeota archaeon | reverse complement strand
GCGCCGAATTGTTTTGCTGAGGAGAGATGAAACTTTCTTTTGATTAGTGATTCTATTTTTTGCAAGTCTGAGAATTTTGTTATTTTAGAGCCGATGAGTTCTTTTAGATTATTAATGTCGTTAATTGAGCTTGTCAATGACTTTTTGTAGCAAGGGGTTTCAAATTTTCCTGTTGATTTTCCAGAAGGAGCTGAGGCTTTTTGGCCGTTGATTGAGACTTCTATTGTGAGAGCAGAGCGCGAGTCTTTTATTGATTTTGCTTTGAGGGATTTTATCAACATAGCTATTGAAGGAGAAAAGAGTTTTTATAGTTATTTTATCTGCCTCTTTTATGAAGAAATTTTATACTTTGCTAAGGAATAAAGAAGGAGTGGTTTTTAAGAGAAGAGACGATTCAAGAAAGGATTTTTTCAGGTGGTATGAAAGCTCATCTGATATTAGAAGTGATAAACCTGCTAGAGAAACTTATGACATTCTTGTTCAAGGCTCTGATATTGAGAAGATAATAAAGTATTGGGAGAGCGTTTTGTCCTGAATTATTCCTCTTCTGTCTTTGGCGCTCCGGCTTCAATACCTTCTACTTCCTCGTCCTGCTCGACGAAGCCGAGTTCGTCTGCGTTTTCTGTGATTTCTTTTTCAACTTCCTGCGCCTTTTCTATTAGCTCTTCGTCTGTAACTTTGTCTTCTTTGATTGAAGAGAGTTTTTCCTTTCCTCTTCTTGGAAGCGGGCGATTTATTGTTATTGGGAGAGCTCCTTCTTGAAATTCAAGCTCTGCGATTTTTATTGCGTCGTAATTTATTTCTTTCAGTTTTTCTTCAGATATTTTAAGAAGAATTGGCGCATCCATGGCGATTTGAAGCGCTCTTGCTCCGATAATTCTTGCGATTTCATAGCGCGTGAAATTTTCTTTGAGATTTGTTTCCATATTTTTTATAATTAAAGATAGTTTTTAATTTTTTGGTTTAGCTCGTCGTATTTTTCTGCAATTACAGACATTATCTTGTCTATCTCTTCTTGCGTGAAAGTTTCAAAGCCAGCTTTCTGGCAGGAGTTTAGAACGTGCTGTTTGCTCCAAAGAGAGATTCCGAAAGTGATTCTGGCGTCGCACGCTTCTTCTTCTTCTCTTGTTGGGTCTAAAATTATAGAATCGCCGAGCTTGTAGAAGCTGAATGATAGAGGAAAAGTTTCTTTTGAAATTGAGAGAGATTCTTTCGCTGGTTTTTCAAAGTCAATATTTCCGTTCTTGTCTAGAACAGGGAGCTTTGTTTTTTTAAGTGCCGCGATGGCTGCTATTGTTGCCGCATCAATTAGATTTCCGTCGTCATTTATTGGATAGACGTCTATGAAGATTGTCCAGACTTTCTCGCCTTTTGTTATGACTAAATCTTCAAGGTTAATCATTCCTGACTCTCTTATTGCCCTGTCAACGAGGCGGGGCAGTTCTATTCCTTGGAAGTCTGGGGGGCCTGACTCAAATCTTGGAGATGCCAAAGGAAGCAAATCTCCGGATACCATTAAGTTTCCCTTGTCGAGTGAGTCTGGATAGGGCTCGCCGGGAGCGAGCTTTACGCCGACAACGACGTCTGTTTTTCCTATTGTGACGCGGGCAGAGCCTTCTGCCTTGTTTGATACTTCATAGGAGAGCTTTATATCTCTAAATTCCAAGAGATCTCTTCCGTCAAATCTCTTTTTCTCTGAGAACAACTTTCTTAGCTTTTCCTTTGATATGTTTGATATTTCCATAGAACTCATTTTTTCTTTTTGTCCTCCTTTGTTGAATGCGAGGTTACTGCCTCTTTGAGTGCTTTCTTTTGGACTTCATAGATTTGCTTGCAGACTTCTGCGGCGAGAACTGTCAGTTCGGACACGAGAGCGGGCTGTATCTTGCCGTCCATTTGTAAAAGCGTGAATTCGTCGGAGTTTGCTACTTTTGCGAGCGCGAAATCTGTTGCACCCTCGCCTTCCTTGAAGTCTTCTTCTTCTTTTGTCAAGTCAATTATCAGCTCTTTGTCTAGTTTTCCTGCTGCGAGAGAGCAAACTAGGTCGCGCATAGGTATTCCTGCGTGCGCTAATGCCAAAGAGGCGGCGTTGATGCCTGCTGTTCTTGTTCCGGCGTCTGCCTGTAAAATGTAGATTTGGACGTCGATAACGGTGTTTGGGAATTGATTCAAGTCAATTACAGGAGATAAAGCCCACTCTGTTACTTTTGAAATTTCCTGCGAGCGACGGCTTGGGCCTGGGCGTTTTCTGTCTGAGACAGAGAAGGAAAGAAGATCGTAATTGCATCTTAGGATTCCTTTTGAAGGATTCTGCATATGCTGAGGATGCAGGAGTCTTGGGCCGTAGACAGCAGCGATTGCTATTGTCTTGCCGAATGAAAACATTGCTGAGCCGTCTGCGTTTGGGATAACTCCTACTTTTGCTGTCATTGGACGCAGTTCGTTGTTTTTACGGCCGTCTGAACGCTTTGTCATTTTATTTAAAATTGTCAAACCATTCCTCCATTTTTTCTGTTAAGCCGGAAACAAAGACTTGCTCTGCGACGAATTCTATTGCCTTGCGCGCTTGAATCTCAGAGTCTGTTGATTCGCCTTTTATCCATATCCAGCCGTTTTGTCCGACGGTGATTTGGCAGTTTGTTTTTTCCTTGATTAGAGTTATCATTGAGCCTTCTCTTCCGATGACTCTTGGAACGCGAGAGGGAATTATTCTGAAGATGAAGCCGTCTTCTAGTTTGCCCAAGCCTTTTCCTTTCATTGCCAAGTCAATTCCTTTTGGCTTTACTGACCAGATTTTTGCCGCGATTGTGTCGCCGATTGCGAGGTATTGGTCCATTTCGTTCTTGTTTATGAAGCGAGGTGATTCTTCAATTGGAAGAAATCCTGAAGCGGCAGAGTCTATGTCAATAAGCCAGCCGTGGAAAGTTATGTCTGTTACTCTTCCTATGACGACGTTGTTTCTTCTTGGTACGAATGCTCCGAAGATAGAAATTACTTTTATCACGCGGCCTTGCTCTTCTGCTAAGCCGAACCGCGATGCTACGACATTGTCGCCTTCTCGGCGTGCGCCTTCTCCTGGCAAGTAATCTTCGCCTTGAACAATTATCTCGCCTGGCACGACGACTTTCCTGCTTTTAGATTCTGAATTATAATTAGAATTGTGTTCTTCTTCGGCTTCGTGTGCCTCGTTAATTTCGTTCTTCATTTAATTGTAATTTGTCAAACAGATAATTGTAATCTTGTTTGCTTCCTTTAATATGCTGAGGTTTGGAGATGTGGGTTTTTAAATTTTTTGATGGGTTTTGGAGAGCGTAGTTGGTAGTGTTTGTTTATGTAGTTGGTATCTACTCTTCTGCCTTGAGTTCTTCTGAATGGACGGCGCCGTGGGTTATTGCGTTGAGTTTTTCGTAGAAGTCAATTTGCATTCCGCTTGGGATGTTTATTGTTACTTGGAGATTCCCGTTTGAGAGCCATTCTTCTGATTCTTTGTAATTTGAGAGCAAGCCGTAGACTTGGCCTGTGTATTGCGCAGGGATTGTGAGTTTTATTCTTTTTGTTTCTATTTTTATCGGGATGACTTCCTTGAGTTTATGGATTAGTTCGGGCATTTGCTCTTCAGAGGGACGATTGTCAAAATTGAAGTGTATTTCTGAGATTGCTCTTTGGAGTCTTTCTGATGTGTAAGGATTGCCGTTTTGGTCAACTGCGTTTTTTAGGACGAGAGAGATTATCTGCTTTATTTTTTCTTCTCTTTCTGATTCTCTGAACTCCTGCGTTTTCTGGACTTCGCCTTTTTGGATTATTTTTTTTGCTATTTCGTAGTTATCTAAGGTGTTGAAGGCGTCTTTCAAGTCTGGCTCTGAAGCTCGGTTTCCTTTTTTTACGTCGTAGAAAATTGCGTTTGATTGGAGCGCTGAGGCGATGTTCCCTTTCCCTTCTCTTACTTTCAGAGCTTCGTCTAGGTCAACAGAGATTTCGTAGTTCTTGCCTTTTGCTTTTATACGGGCTGTTACGATTGGCATGCTGATTTAAATTGGGGAAGTTTTATAAACATTATTGTTCACCGGATTTCATGGGATTGGCAAATATTGGTTCGAGAATTATTGAGGCATTTAGCTTGGCTGAGAAGTTGAATTTTCTTTCTCCTGAACAGAAAAGAGAAGTTAAGAAAGGGCAGTTGGGAAGGATTGTGTCTGATGAAATTGCTGACGAAGTTTACACTCAAATCAGGAGAGCTTTTGATTTGGCGGGGAATTTTTCAAGACCCTCTGCAAGATATAAGCATTATAGATAATTTTAAATAGAGAATTAACAAAGGGTTTTTATAATTGGGGAATTTCTTATTAATATGGATATGCCAACAGAAATGCAGCATCAGGCAATGGGCTATGATAGAGCTGCGACTATGTTCTCGCCAGACGGGCATTTGCTGCAAGTTGAATATGCGGAGAAAACTGTTAGATTGGGGAGCGCTTCAATTGGGCTTGTCTGCAAAGACGGAGTTGTTATTGTCGCAGATAGAAGAATAAGAGATAAATTGATAGCTGTAGAGTCTGCAAACAAGATATTTGAGATTGACGGGCACATTATTGTCACGGCGGCTGGGATTTTGTCAGATGCTAGGATACTGGTTGATCACGCGCAAGTGCTTGCTCAGCAAAACAAAGTTACTTATGGCTCGCCAATTGAGCCAATTTCTGTGATAAGAATGATTGCTGACAGAAAGCAGATGTTCACGCAGTATGGAGGAGCAAGGCCGTTTGGCGTTGCGATTTTGCTGGCTGGAGTGAATAAGGGCAAGGGGCATCTTTACACAAGCGACGTGACTGGAAATTATTTTGCATATAAGGCGAATGCAATTGGGGAGAATGACGAGAGGATAAAAGAAACATTAAGAAGTGATTTTGACGAGAGCATGAGCATTGAAGAGGGAATAAAATTCTGCCTTAAGATTTTCAAAGATGTCTTGGGAAAGAATTTTGACATTCACAGATTTGATGTTGCGTCAATAAACAAGAGCGATGAGAAGCTTGTGAGACTTCAGGGCGATGAGCTGAAGAAGTATGTGAAGTGAATTATTTTCTTGTGTATCTTTCTTTGTCTCTCCCATAATGTTTGTCTTGCATCATTCTCTCCCATTCTTTCTGAAGATTAATTCCTTCTCTATTAGCCATACAAGTTACTGTGAAAATGACGTCAACTATTTCTTGGCCAAGGTCTCCTTCGGCTTCTGTTTCCTTTTTTTTCTTTGGGCCATAGAGGTGCTGAACTTCACGGGCGACTTCTCCGGCTTCTTCTATTAGCCTATTAATTATCCATTCTGGAGGCCAGTAAGGTGTTTCAAATTGCTGAGCCCATTCGTCAACTTGACTTTGAATTTCTTCAAGACTCATATTGGTTACATTTGGAAGAGGTTTATAAATATTTAGGGCAGATTAAACAATTTTCTGAAAGCCAGGCTTGAGATTATTGCGCCGCCGAGATACCACCAAAACCAAGTTGATGCGATTGCGGTTTCTGTGTAGAGTCCTTTCATAAAGCCGAAGAAGATTATGATTGGGACGATCGTGATTAACATTGGCTTCATTGAATGCTTGAAAGTCTCGGGAATTTGGGAGAGCAACTCCTTGTTCAGCTGCATTGCTTTCTCGTGATTGCCTGCTTTTTGATGAGTTTTTATTTCTAGCTGGAGTTCTTTCTGCCTTTTTTTTATTTCTCTTAGCTTTTCCTTGTCAAGAATAAAATAATTAACTATTGAGATGAAGAGCGAAATCAGGACTGCGAAAATGATTATTGAAGTGCGAGGATATAGAGGGACTAATTCCAAAACCATATTGAGATTATGGGAAAGAGGTTTATAAATCTACTTGACAGGAAAGTTTAAATAGCTTGTGCGAGAGAGGTTGGAGGATAAAATGAAAGTATTATATGAAAAAGTAAGAAAAGTCGGGAGGGAAATTAATAGCTGTGACTCTCAGATAAAGAGCGGCGCTTGGAGAGCTTTGCTTGTTACTGGGGCGCTTTGGCTTGGAGGATATTTGGCTGTTCCGAATGGAGATTATGAGAGATTAGATGAAGAGAAGGTTATTTCTTTAAGGGAGAATTACAGAGGATTAACTGATGACTTTTCTTAGAGCGGGATGCATGTCAAGTGCGTGCTGCTGTGCTATATTTTGGTATAACTGATACATTATCATAACTGCGAGGAGAATTGCGGTGCCTGATGTTAGAGCGCCGAGAAGGTCTGCGAAGCCGGCTAGCGCGCCGATTGCCAACCCTCCCATAATCGTGAGAGGCATTACATATCTTTTGAGAATTGATTCGAGAACGCGCTCGTCTTTTCTGAAGCCAGGAATTGTCAAGCCGGATGAGAGGATATTTCTGGCTTGAGAAGATTCGTCCATTCCAGATGTCTTCACCCAGAAAACTGCGAAGATTGCAGAGAAAGTCATATAGAAAAGAAGATGAGTGACTGCTTGAAGTATTAGAGAATTTGTGAAGCTTCCTCTTATTAATGCTTCTGGGATATTTGAGGAGCTGAGCCAGTATGCCAAGCCTGATATTGGGACGCCTTGCGAGAAACTGCCGAGAAATGTCGGACGGGCAAGCCAGTTTTCAAGCAAAGTGCCGACGAGCTGGAGATTTGCCGCGAGAGCTGAGACGAGAATGACTGGAATGACAGACGCGTAGAAAAATGCGAGGGGCCATTTTATTCCGTAGCCGCGCAGTCTGTCGTAGGAAAGAGGAATTTCAACTTTCAGACTTTGAGCCCAGACAACGCCGAGGAAAATTAGAGCTGTGGCAAGGATTGCGACTGCTGCTGTGAGGGCTTCTGTTGGGGCGCCGTTGATTATTGATTGCAGTATGATTAGGATATTTCCTGCGCAGGGAGTTCCTGTGAAATCAAGAAGGCAGTTTTCTCCTGCAGTTCCTACAAACTGGAACAAGCCAGTGAAGAGGCGCCACGCCACGCCTGCTACTATAAATAATGAAACGCCAGAGCCGAAGCCCCATTTTTGCGTTACTTCATCCATCAAGACAATTGCAAGTCCGCCGAGTATGAGCTGGCCTATCACGAGCCAAGTGAAGCCGGTAGCTGCACGCAGACCTCCCATTAAGACATAAACCATTGCTTCAAAAACGATAAAGAATAAAACCCCCACTTTTTGCAGTCCTTGGAAGTATCTTTTTCCTTCTGGGGTTTTCGTGTCTATGTTGAGTATTCCAGAGCCGACGAGCAATTGGAGGATGATTGAGGCGGTGACTATTGGGCCTATTCCGAGACTGATTATGGAGCCGAAATCTGTTCCGAGGATTAGAGCGAGGTATTCAAATCTTTCCAAGGCGTTCTGCTCCAAGCCGTAAAGAGAAATGTTTGCGAGAATGAAGAAAGCTCCTAATATAATCAGCGTCCATTTGAGCTTTGTGTTGAAGCCTAGCTTTTTCTCTATCGGATGTTTTACTTCCGGAAGATTATACAAAAGCGATTGTATATTAAAAGGCATATTTCCTTTAGAAAAATCAGGTTTTTAAACATTGGCACAATAAATCTTTTATAGTAAGGAGATAGTATAAAGTCATGCTTGAGAAAAGAATTGGGTTTGAAATTAATTCTGATTTTTTAGATGAGCCTCAAATTTGTGCTTATGGGAGTGTGATGTTTTTTTCTATAGGGAAAAAGGATTTGGTGAAAGAAGAGCGGAATCTGGTTGAAGAGGGAGATTTTATAATAAAATGTGCGTTGAGAAGCAGCTGCGAAAGAATAAGAGTTGAGAGATTTGGGTATTATCCAAAGATAAAACCACATTCTTTAGAGTGTGGGTAAAGCTTGGTTTTATCTTAGCTTCAAGAACACTCATAAATTCGTGTTCTTGACA
>CAYIAU010000031.1:0-7899 GCA_964361465.1 Candidatus Woesearchaeota archaeon | reverse complement strand
TTATCTGACTTTGGGCGTTGTTTCAAGTCCTATTGAGGGTTTTGTTGAGCTTCGTTTTGGGAAAAGGAAAGACGACGGGAAAGAGTATTTTGCTCCTTATTATTCTGGGCCGATAAGAAGCGCGGGCGGGACTGAAGCTGCCTTTTCAGTTGTTATATTGGATTATTTGAGAGAGATGTTTGGCTATGCGAGATATGATCCGACAGAGAGCGAGGTGAAGAGAGGGATTCACGAGAGCCAGATGTATCATGAGAGGGTGACTAATTTGCAGTATTTTCCGACGGAGAAAGAGATGGATTTTTTGATGAGGAGTATTCCGGTGCAGATTGCAGGAGATCCGAGCGCTGATTTTGAGGTTTATAATTATAAAGATTTGCAGAGGGTTGATACTAATTTTATCAGGAGTGGTTTTTGTTTGGTTTTGAATGAAGGAGTTGCGTTGAAGGCGCCGAAGGTTTTGAAGAGAATTAAGAAACTGAGAGAGCAGGGATTTAAACTTAGTGATTGGGATTGGCTTGGGAAGTTTGTTGAAATGCAGAATAAGCTGAAAGAGAGCAAAGAGGTTGGGAGCAGTGCGGGCGCAACTTACATAAAGGATTTGGTTGCGGGGAGGCCTGTTTTTGGGCATCCGGGTTTTTCAGGGAGTTTTAGATTGAGGTATGGAAGAGCGAGGAATACGGGCTATTCAACTTTGGCTGTGCATCCTGCGACGATGAGAGTTTGCGGAAATTTTATTGCGATTGGAACGCAATTGAAAATAGAGAAGCCGACGAAGGGATGCACTGTTGCGTCGTGCACAGAGATTGACGGGCCAATTGTTAAGTTTAGCAGTGGGGAGGTGAAGAGAGTCAGGGATGTTGAAGAGGCGGAGAAGAGGTATAATGAGATTGATGAAATAATTTATTTGGGTGATTTGCTTGTGCCTTATGGGGATTACGTGAATAGGAATCATTTGCTTGATAAGCCAGGATATAATGAAAGGTATTGGCTTGTTGAGTTGAAGAGCAAGGGAGGCGAGAGTGCTTTGCGAGTTGGGCTTGATGAGGCGATTGCGCTGAGCGAGAAGTATGGAGTTTCTTTGCATCCTGATTTTATTTTTTATTGGAGCCAGATTGAGCGAGATATGTTTTTTGGGTTGTTAGATTGGCTGGCGCGGGGAGAGATTAAGGAAGGAAAAATTATATTACCCTATGGGAAAGTTGAGAGCGAGAGGTTTGCGAAGGGCAAGAGAGCTTTGGAGTTAATTGGAGCAGAGCATAAAGTCGGGATTGAAAATGTTATTTTGTCGAGGGAAGAGGCAAGGGCTTTGATGTTTAATTTGGAAATTGAACTTGGAGAGGGCGGGATTGAGGAGAAGATTGATGATGCGATTAGGAAAGTGAGGGAGAGCGGGGAAGAGAGTGTTTTGGAGAGTGTTAAGAGATTGTGCAAGTTTGAAATACGAGACAAGGCAGGGACTTTTATCGGTGCGAGGATGGGGAGGCCTGAAAAATCAAAGCTTAGGAAGTTAGTTGGAAGCCCACATGTTTTGTTTCCAATTGGGACAGAAGGAGGGAGATTGAGAAGTGTTCAGGCAGCTGTTGAGATAGGGAGTGTCAGAGCTGAGTTTCCTAATTTTTACTGCGAGAGATGCAAGGCAGAGGTAGTTTATCCGAGATGTCTTGAGTGCGGCGAGATGTGTAGTAAGAAAAATTATTGCAGGAGTTGTGATAAGGAATATGCTGGAAAGTGCGAGATGCATAATTTGGGAGCTGGCTTTAAGGAGAAGAGCGTTGATATCAGGGCGCTTTTTGAGAGGGCGAGGAAAGTTACTGGATTGAGAAACGAGGAGATTCAGGGAGTTGTGAAAGGAGTAAGAGGGACGAGCAACGCGGACCATAGCTGTGAGAATTTGGCTAAGGGGATTTTGAGGGCGAAGTATAATTTGAATGTGAATAAAGACGGGACGATAAGATACGATATGAGTGAGATGCCGCTGACGCATTTCAAGCCGAAGGAAATAGGGACGAGTGTTGAGAAGCTGAGGGAGTTGGGATATGAGAAGGATGTTGAGGGGAAGGAGTTGAAGAGTGAGGAGCAAGTAGTTGAGATTTTTCCACATGACATTATTCTGCCGTCAAGCCCTGAGAGCTTGGATGAGAGGGCTGATGATGTTTTTTTGAGAGTGAGCAGTTTTGTTGACGATGAGCTTGAGAAGGTTTATGGTGAGAAGAGGTTTTATAATGCTTTGAAAAAAGAGGACTTGATTGGGAGTTTGTTTGCGTGCATTGCGCCGCACATTTGCACTGCCACTGCAGGGAGATTGATTGGATTTTCCAAGACACAGGCATTTTTGGCGAGTCCGTATATTCATGCTGCGATGAGGAGAGATTGTTTAGGGTTTGATAATTATGTTGCCGTTAAGGAGAGTGGTGGCTGGAAGATTGAGAAAATAGGAAATTATGTTGAAGGTTTGAATCCGAAGGAAAGAGCAGATAATTTTGGCAGTGTTATTAAGAAAATGGAAAACACAATGACTTGGAGCAACCCAGGACAGAAAGAAATTCTCGAAGTTAGCAAACACCAGAACTCTCAGATGCTGAGAATTTTTTTGGAAGATGGAAGAAAGATTGAGCTGACAAGAAACCATAAAGTATATGCAAAGGGGAAAAAGGAAAAGAGGGCATATGAATTAAAAGAGGGCGACAAATTGATGATTAGTTATAAGAGAAATGTGGAGGAGAAAGAAATTGATGAAATCTTTCTTCCTGAGATATTTAAGCATAGGGAGGATGTGATGCTAAGAAAGGTAGGGAGTTATCTTGAGAAATTTGAAAGCTTAAGCAAGCATGAAAATTATTCTTTTAGAGATAGTTTTCCGATAAAATTTGTTAAAGAACTTTTAGAAAAGCACGGGAAGACATTGCAGGATCTGCCTTCTGAGGTTAGAATTGGAATCAAGAGAGACAATGTTTCGCTTCCTATTAGAGTTAAACTAGACGAGAAATTGCTGGAAGTTATTGGTTTGTATATTGCCGGGGGGTATGTTAGAAAGAACGATACAGAGAAGGGATTTTATCAACACTCGTTAAAATCCACGGACTTTAGTCCGTGGTTGTTTTGCCGTGGATTTTCTCGGTGGTCACAAAACCACGAACAAGCCCCGCACTTTAGTGCGGGGTTAAAACCTGAAGGGTTTTGTGACATTTCTATTGCTGGAAATGACGAGATTAAAACTCTTCTTAAAAAAGTTTTTTCTTCATCTTTTAATTTGGCGCCAAGTTATGAGAATTCAGACCAAGTTACTTTCTCTTCTCGGTTGATTTATGAATTATTTAAGGATTATTTAGGGTGTGGGGAAGGAGCAAAAGATAAGAGAATTCCGAGTTTGTTTTTGGATTTAAAGAAAGAAAAGATTGCTGCTTTGCTGCGAGGATATTTTGAGGGCGATGGAAGTGTCAGCTTGAGCGATTATAGAGTTTGCTGTGACAGCGTAAGCGAGGGACTGAAATATGATTTGAGTTTTGTTTTATCAAGGTTTGGCATTTTCACTAAGTTTTATGAGTATGAACATCAGCCAGGGAAGATTGTTAGGGACTTCTATATAAGAAAGAAGAGAGAAGTGCCAAAATTTAGGATAACTAAAATTAGCATATTGTCCAACTTTATTAGAAATTTCAGGGATGAAATAGGATTTATTTCGGGGAGAAAGAAGAGTATTCTTAATAAGTTATGCGAGGGCTCTCCCTCTGGTATGAGAATAGATTTTGATGAGAGTTATGTTTATCCCAAGATTGAAAAGATAGAGAATGTCGGAGAGAAAATTAATTATTGTTTTAATGTGGCTCAAGAGCACAATTTTTTCGCAAATGATATTTTAGTGCATAATTGCGACGGTGACGAGGCGGCTGTTATTTTGTTGATGGATTTACTTTTGAATTTTTCCAAGAAGTTTTTGCCGGCGCATAGGGGAGGGACGCAGGACGCTCCTTTGGTTTTTAACAGCTGCATTAAAGCAGGGGAAGTTGACGATATGATTTTTGATGTTGATGTTTCAAGAGAGATTCCTTTGGCTTTGTATGAGGCGGCGGAGGAGGAAAAGAGTCCTTATGATGTGAAGATGGAGCAGGTTAGGGGGAGGCTTGGGGGGAAGGAAGAGTTTTGCAATTTACATTATTCTTATGGGACTGAGGATATTAATTTGGGGCCTTCTTGTTCTAGCTACAAGAGTTTGCCGACGATGCAGGAGAAGGTTGAGGCACAGATGAATTTATGCAGGAAGATAAGGGCGGTTGATACGAGAGATGTGGCGCGATTGATTATTGAGAGGCATTTTATTAGGGACACTCGTGGAAACTTAAGGAAGTTTAGTATGCAATCGTTTAGGTGCGTTGATTGCAATACGATTTATAGGCGAGTTCCGCTGATGGGGAAGTGCACGAAGTGCGGAGGGAGATTGATATTTACGATTGCAGAGGGGAGCATATTGAAATACATGAAGCCAGCTTTGGACTTGGCGCGGGCTTATAAAGTTAGTGATTATTTATTGGAGTCTCTGGAGTTGACTGAGATGTATATTCAGTCGATATTTGGGAAGGAGAAGGAGAAGCAGGAAGCGCTGGGAAAATGGTTTTGACGCGAGAGGATATTTTAATGAGACATCTAACGTCGAAATCGTCCTTAAGTTTTTTTGATCGTTATGATGATGGATTCGCACACGCAATTCCGGATTTTCGGCGGGAGCGGCGGAGCATTATGCCAAGTATTAAGGAAAGAAATTTATTGATAGAAAACTTGGACGAGAAATTGTTAGGTGTTGCAGGAGTTGATCTTAGGATTGGCGAGGTTTTCAGAGGCAGTTGCTTGAGGAGAATTGACGACGAAGAGCATCTTTCACAGCTTGTTTCTGAGGGAAGCCTGAAAAGGGTCAAACCAAGAAATGGGAAAATTGTGCTCGAGCCGAGTTATAACGGAAAGAATGTTTATTTTGTTAAGAGCGTGGAGAGAATTAGCCTTCCTTTAGAGCTTGATATTGTTGTTGATGCGCGAAGCACTGCTGGAAGACTTGGGCTGTTGTGCGACGATGTTTCTTTTAGGTCTCGCGTTTTTGAGTCTAATCCAGTTATTGTTGGAGTCAGGTCCTATGCTTTTCCTGTTGAGATTGAACAAGGGAAAAGCAGTATATTTCAGGGAATATTTAGGTATAAAGACAGCCCATATATGACGCAGGAACAAATTTTATCCAGCGATGGAGCGATAGAATTATTCAGCCAGAAGAAAAAATTGTCGCTGAAAGAAAATAGAAGAGTGAGTGAGAACGGGTTATACATTTCTTTTTCCACTGGTGTAATTTGTAGGGCGAGAAAGTTGAAGGAGATTCAGGGACCAATAAATATTGATGCTCCTGCAGGAGGTTATGAGACAAAGGATTATTTTGATGTTCTTGGGGGCAATGACGAATTTTTGATGGAAGCAAAAAGGTTTTATTTGCTTGGAACAAATGAGCGCGTTTCTTTAGGGAATGTTCTTGGAGTTATAAGCAGAGATAGTCCGAAGACAGGGACTGGTTTGTGGGGGCATTTCGCTGGAAATATATGGCCAGGGTTCAATGGTGAAATAACTATGGAGTGCAGGAGCGAGACTCCGAGAGTAATTGTTTCTGGAGATTATGCGGGCTTTATCTCTTTTGATTTGCTTGAATCGAAAAATGGGGAGAGAGGATATAAAGGAAGTTATCAAAATCAAAGGGCGCCGAGAGCTCCAAAGATGTTTAAGTGAGAGATTAAGGCTCTTTTCCAGTAGATAAAATTTACTACTCAAAAAAGTAAATTTCTTTGATACCTCTTCCTTGGATTGATTTTTTTGAATATATTCATCGAGGGGAGGAAGTAGGTAGTTAGATTAGCATTTTTCTCAATTTTTTTCCCATCCTAAGAGAAAGTTATTATCCAAAGATAAAACCACATTCTTTAGAGTGTGGATAAAGCTTGGTTTTATCTTAGTCTCACAAAGTTCAAACAAACCACACACTTTAGTGTGTGGTATTACTCAAGAACTTTGTGATGTCTACTTTGTGGCCAAATTCTGAGAATTTTGTTGTTATATTTTCAACATATCTCGGTATTCCGCCCCCAGCTGGTTTGTAAAAGAAGGTCAGTATGCATATTCTTCTTTTTTCTTTTTCCATTTAGTCATAATGGGAAAGGAGGATTTGAAGTCTTGCGAAATACTTATAAAAGTGTAAAATCGGGATTTTGCGAGCCTTTAGACAATTATAAAAAGTCTGCTGGGTTTGTTCTGATATGGAATTAATTTCAGGAAGTTCTAAGAAAGGAGTTTGGTTTGTTGTTGTTGGTGGAGTTGTTGGGCTCTTACTGAGCTTGGGGATTTTCGGATGGATATTTTTTGAGCTGTTGGGGGAGGGTTTTGGGGGAGGAGCTGAAGAGGCAATGAAATTTTTATGGAGAGTAGGGATTGCTTTGTGGCTTGGGATTTTAAATGTCTGGATAATTAGCGCCGGGTTTTGGATGAAGAGCGATGATAAACTGAAGAGGGGAGTTGTGACGAGTTTGGTTTTAGGGATATTGAGTTTAAATGTGCTTGCTGTTATCGGGGGAGTTTTTGGTTTTATTGATATGAAAAGGAAAGAGCCGAATATTGTTTTGGAAACAGGAGGGGAGGGGGAGCAGATTAAGATTGTTGAGATGGGGGAGTTAGAGGACGAGGTAGAATAAAATTGTCGGTATGAGTAATGCGCCCATTAGATTTATTCTTCTTGCTTTTGAAAGAATTGTGAAAACGCCGAGCGAAGTTGCTGTTATGAGAACTATTAGTCCGAGGAGTCCTGAGAAGAGCATGTTAACTATTAGGAGAATGAGCAAGATGGATATTGAGAGATATGTGTAGTTTATTTTATTTATGTTTAGTGCGATGAATTTTGATATTTTGATTCCTAGAATAAAGGCGAGGAATCCTGATATGAAGATTGTTGCAATAATTATTGAGAGGTCTATTTTTGTTATTGTTTTTAAGATTTCTTTTACTGCGACTGCTGAGCCTGTTCGCGTTTTATCTATTGAGTAAATTGTGATGAAGGAGAGAGCCATTATTATCGTGTTTATTGCGCCGACGAGGAAGAGGAAGTTTCTTGGGTTTGAGTGCGTTTTTTCTGAAAGTTCCGAAGCTAAAACTGCGGCGTGGCCAGAACCCATTCCGGGGAGGAAGGAGGAGAAGGGGGCTATCAGAGCTGCTGACAAGAAAGACTTTAAGAGAGAGAGTTTTGATATTTTTAATGAGAACAAAGGAATTATTTTTTGGGGCGGAAGAGAGGTTTTGCTTTTGATTGAGACAAGGAGAGCAGAAGTTCCGAAGAGTCCTGTGAGGAGAGGAAGAAGAGGCTGGTTTATTGGGAGATTTAATGAGAGGAAGCCGAGGAAGCCGGCGAGCAGAAACACAACGAGGGAAATTAGGAATTCTTCTTCTCTGAAAATTAAGTAGAGTGATGCGAATATTAAAATGAAGGGGAGGAGCGGAGCAATCAGGAGAGAGATTTTGGGGAGGAGATAGATAAATATTGGAATGAATATTAGGATTATGAGAAGGGAGAGAAGAGAGCCGTAGAGTGTTAGGAGAACTGCTTCGTGCCCTTCGCCCCTTTGGAGTAATTGATGTCCGGGGAGAATTGATAGGAAGGAGTCTTCTTCTGGCGCGCCCAGGAAGATTGAGGGGATGAAGTCAATGAAAGTGTGAGTGATTGACATTGAGACTATGAAGACGACGAGTGCTATTGCCGGAATTGTTTGGGAGAGAGTTAGAGAAGATGTTAAAAGAGCGGCGATGAGATTTATGTGGATGCCGGGGGAGAGGCCTGTGAAGGTTCCGGCGAGGAGGCCGAGGAGGAGCGCGATGGAGATTTCGAAG
>CAYIAU010000030.1:0-7965 GCA_964361465.1 Candidatus Woesearchaeota archaeon | reverse complement strand
AATTTATTGTTGGATGCCACTTATCAAAAGGCGGATGAGTTTTATGAGAGGTTGGAGAAGAGTGAGGAAGGAAGGGAGATATTGAAGAGATTGAAGGGAGCGAGGGTGGAGAAGGGGAAGTAAGGTGTTGGGTTAAGTCGAGGGAAGAAAGAATGAAGAGGAAGAGTTTGTTCTGACTTTTAGTTAATGAAGGGGAAAGGGAAGATTTATAAATAATTTACTGCTTAGATTTGTATGATTGGAAAAAGAGGCGTGGGATTTTTTGCTTTAATGCTTTTTGTAATGGCTGTTTTTTTGAGTTCTCCTGTTTTTGGAGCTACTGTATTTGAGACTATATTTAGAGGGGGAGGGGGCTTTGGAGATTTTCTTGCTAATCTTCAGGATAGTCTTCTCTTTACTCAGCTTTTGATTTTTATACTAGTTTGGCTTGTTGTTTATTCTGCTTTGGGGTTTATTCCTGTATTTAGTAAAAAACCTGGCGTCTTGTGGATAGCTTCAGCTGTTATTGCGATATTGTCTACATTTTATTTAGACACGACAGAAGTTGCGACAATATTGCTGTCTTATACAGCTTTGGGCATAGTGCTTAGCGGAATCATTCCTTTTCTTTTATTATTGGCTGTTTCCAAGAAACTTGATGATGGAGGGTATAGTGTCTTTAGTAAAGTAATATGGGTTATTTTTGCCATTGTTTTATTCTTTAGATGGCTTGTTGCCGATTCGGGTGAATTGGGTGTATTCGGTGTTTGGGGCTTTCCAATAATTGTTATTTTGTCTTTATTATTTGCATTTCTTGGCGACGTCATATGGGAAAAGGTGAGAGAGGGAAAGGCGGCGGTGGAAAGGAAAGCAATTGGACGAGGAGCGCGCAACGCAGCCGCAACACAGAGAGCTTCTTCTCAGTTCTTTAAGGGCGCGGGAGAGGGCATGTAAAGAGTTAGGTTTTTATATTGATTTGGCTTTGAGATGAGATGACTTGGAAGAGAGGTTTTATTGTTTTATTCTTGATTTTGTTATTGTCTAATTTACTCATTTTTGGTGCTGTTAATGTTTCTGGAGTTGATAATAGCGACTTAGAGCAAGGAGTTGAGAATGTTAAATCTACAGCCGAGAATATTAAGAGTTTTGGGGACAAGGAAAGATGGGAATTTCTGAGCGAACAATGGCGGGAGATTTTGCTGAAGAATGAAGCCATTTCAGCTGTAGACTCTTTTATGAATAAAGTTGATAACTATTATTTATTTTTGATTTTGTTTAATGAAAGATATGAGTTGTCTCTTACTTTCTTTTTTGCTTTGATTTGGTGGATTTTCTTGTTCTTTGTTTTGTCTGGGGTTTTTAGGGATGTGTTGCCTTTTAGCAAGATTACAAGTTCTTTCATTGCTTTAGCTTTAGCTGTTATCGTTGGGCATTTAGGATTGTATGGTTTTCTTTCTTTATTGACTTTTAAGTTTATATTCTATCAAGAGGGAATTTGGGGATGGTCTTTCACACTTCTTTTCTTTGTCTTGTATTTTGTATTTTTAGTTTATCTAAAGAAGATTATTACAACTATTACTAATATCCTTAGAAATGTAAGGGAGAAAAATAGTTTAAGGGGCAAGGTTGAGAAATCGGATAAGTTTATAGAGGGCTATAGGAAGGGTTATAAATAGCTACTTTGTGAAACTTTTCAAAAATTCTTTTATGTATGAAGTTTGGGCTCCTGCTTCAAATCCTTCTCTTTCAATTTTATCTTTCTGGATGGTCCATCTTATTTTTCTCACCATTACTAATATGAATAATCCTATTATAATGACTAGAGCAATGACGATTGAGATTTTTATAAACTGTGAGGCATTTGTGAATTCTAGTAATTCAGTGAAACCAAAAAGGAAGTTTATTGTTGTTTTAATTGCTCCACTCACGCCGAACAAGAGGTCAATTATTATCGCAGATATCCAGCTAGTTAGATTCGTGAAGAGAGGTATTATTTTTAGAAGCTCTGTTAGGATTAGAAGTAAGATGAGCCAAGTCATAATTATTATAATAAAGTAAGAGATTGTTACTGCTTCCTCAAAACTGAACAGAGCACCGGAAATTCTTTGTATTATTTCCGGGGCGGTTTTTCCTGTTAAATTTTCTGTTTGCGCCAAGGCAAGCGAGGCAAGGAGAATTATGTTTAACGGAAGATTAGTTATCTTTTTCATTAACTTTTATTGTTTTCTTTAGTTTTAAACTTTTTTAGAAGGTTAGTGTCTTCTGTAGCCAACGACATTCTTGCCTTGGAAAATTGGGACTTCTTTGAGCTTTTTCGCAGAGCCGCCTTTTGTTATGAATACGAGTCCTATTAAAATCAGGACTATGGAGACGATCGTTATTGTAAGGGTTGAGTTTTCCGGGACTTTAACGAGCGTTTGTAATTGCTGGACGAGACTTATTGCGAGAGTTGCTATGCCTATCAAGGCGAGTATGTAGCCGATAAATTTGCGTGCCATTTTCCTCTTTCTATTATGTAAATAATGTTTATATATAAACTTTTCTTGTTTTAGGCATGGCTAATTATGACGTTATAGGGAACATTGCGATTGTGAAGTTTAAGAGGGGAGTTTTGGGCAGGGAGAAAAAGAAGTGGGCGGAAAGGTTTTTGAGAGGACAGAAGAGTGTTCGGACGATATTGGAGAAGAGCGGGAAGTTTAAGGGAAGATTGAGGATACAGGCGACGAAGTGGATTGCCGGCGAGAAGACTAAAGAGGCGTTGTATAAGGAGAGCGACTGCGTTTTTAGATTGAATGTTGATTCGTGCTATTTTTCGCCGAGGTTGAGCGCGGAGAGAATTGAGCTTGCGAGGAAAGTGAGGAGGGGCGAGCGCGTTTTAGTTATGTTCGGGGGCGTCGCGCCTTTTGCGATTGTTATTGCGAAACACTCGTCGCCAGAGAAAGTTTTTAGTGTTGAGCTTTCCAGAGCTTGCAACAAATATGCGTTGGAAAATGTGAAGAGGAATAAGTTGATGGGGAGAGTTGAAATTGTGAGGGGAGATGTTAGGAAGGTGATAGGCAAAGGAAGAGTAAGAAGTAAAAAAATTGGACACAAATTTGAAAAATTGGACAATCAATCGCGAGCGGTTTTGTCTCATAGTAGATTTGATAGGATTGTTATGGCTAGGCCTAACTTGAAGGACAGCTTTTTGGATGTTGCTTTTTCTATTGTTAGGAAAGGAGGTGTGATTCATTATTATGGTTTCACAGAGAACAAGAAATTCTCTGTGCCTAAAACTCTCAAAGGCAAGGGGAGAGTTTCTGGTTATGACGAGGGCGAGGAGGAAGGAAAATTGAAGAAGATGATTGTGGAAGAGGCGGGGAGAGCTGGCAGGAAAGTTAAGATTTTGAGGGTAAAAAAGGCGGGAGAGATTGGGGTTAAGAGGTATAGGTATAGAGTTGATTTGAAGGTTTTGTAAACAAAATCTTTAATCCTCGCAATAAGGGCTATTGCTTCGGATGTGAAGGTTTTGTGAGGTCAATTAAGTACGGAGTTGTTACTAAGACTTCTCCTCTCGTTATCTGCTTTCCATTTTGGTTGCATACAGCACTAATTTTATACATATACTGAGTATTGCCATTTTCTTTGTTTTTTGTCTCTCTTGGTTTTCTACTTGGTAATATCTGAACCGAGACATCTTGGTTTAGTTCTGGTTCAGCCATATAATCAAAGTTCATTGTTGCGTAAACCCCTTTCATTCTTCCTGTTTTTTCTCTTAAGAGTGAGAACAAAGTTGAGATAACAAATGCGTTTGGAAGCATTTGAGGAACTTTTTCTCTGTTTGCTGGCGGAATGCATTTATATGTATCCCTCAATCTTTCTTCGTCCAATACAAATTTATTTCTGGAATAAACTGGCTCTTCAATTAGTTCTTTAGGAGATTTATAACAAAGTCCAATTTTTATTCTCGCGTCGGCTACTTCTCTTCCATTTACGTTTCCTGTAATTGGCAGGACAAAAGTAGATTCTTTCGGTTCTTCTAATTGCCATCTTATTCCTTCTTCTGGATAAACAAAGTCAGAGAACTTTATAGAAAGTCCGGTAGTTTTTAGGCCAAGATCTTTTTTGTCATGTTCTTTTATAATTTGAAGCAGTCTTTCTGAAAATTGCTCAACATAAGCTGCAGTGTGGGTGCCCATTATTGGTGTGTCTTTAATTTTAAGTCCAAACATTTCTCCATACTCGATTGCCTTTTCTGGAATTCTGTGGAGGACACTATAGTCTTCTACTACATCCCCCCATAGCCTTATTTTTTCTCTTGAAGTAGTTATTAATTCGCGCTCGCGTATAAGGAAAGGTATTGTTCTAGAAAGAAGCTCTTCAAGTTTTTGCTCTTCACTTTGCGGTCTTTGAGTTAGTCTCGCTATTAATCTGCTGATTGCTGAGATTGCCTTCGTCATTTTATGCTACTCTAAGTTTTCTGTCTGGATTCTGGAGGAAGGGTATTAATTCGTTCAGAATTGTTATTCTTTCAAGCCCATTTTCTTCGAAATCATAGTCAAAATATCCTTTTAAGTTTGAATCTCTTGCACGATGTAATAAATACCTTTCTTCTCCCATATGCTGCATAAAGATAATTATCTTTCCGTCCGCATACTCTGCGTATTGAGGTTGTTTTGACCAATCTTCTGGAAAGAGAGGGAGAAATCCTTTAGTTTTCATTTCGTTTATTGTTGCTTCTATCATAATTTTATTATTAGAAGTAGTCTTTTAAACTTTTGCCTTAGACAGCTCAGTCAATCTTTTTTCGTACTGCTCGTGTTTTGAGGATTCATATCCGTTTGCTTTTATGTAGTCTATGACGTTTCCGAGGTTCACAAACTTTTCGCTTGCTTCATCTGGTATTTTTATTTCGTATGCTAGTTCAAAGTCCATAACAACATCAATTGCGTCAAGAGAGTCGAAATTAAGATCAGCAATCATACTTGCTTCTCTTCCTTTTCTTTCTAATATTGCTTGCTGTTCTGAGTTTAATGCTATTTTTTTAATGATGAAATCACTGACTTGTTTCTCCAGTTTGCTGTCTTTTTCATCTGCCATATTCTTAGCTTGATTTCTTGCTTTTTAATTATTGTTGTTTTACAATTCCACTTCGGCTTGCACAGCTGTCGGGGCTTCACCGCCGTGCCAGGTTGCTCTTGGGCGGACTCGGATTGGGTAGAGTCTTTCTGAATTGTCGTCCAGGATTATTGCTGAGCCTTTTAATGCTGGGAGAGAGTTTAATTGTTCTTTGATGTTCTCAAGGAGATAGGACTGCATTGTTTCGTTGAGGGCTTTTATGTCTGCGCTCGCTGTGACTCTGTGCGAGAGGATTATGTCTGACTGCGTTAGGACATCTGAGTGGATTTTGCCTGGCTGCTGCGTTGCGAGGACAAGGGAGATTCCTGGCTGACGTCCTTCTCTCAGCAACTGGATGAGCGCGTCAGTGGCGGGAGTTTTTCCTTCATTTGGCAGGAATTCGTGCGCTTCGTCGATAAAGAGCCAGACGAGCGGGGATTCGCGGATTGTCTTGTATGAGAGATAATCCTGGCCGTGCTGGAGAGCTTGGAGCTCTTCTTTTTTTCTGGCATCCATTCTTGTGACGAAGAGTTTTCTTGAGACAAGGGAAATCACTAAAGCGCGGATGTTGAACGTACCTATTGAGCTGTAAATTGAAGTGTCAAGGATTGTTGTCGTGCCCGGAGTTATTAGGTCTGTGACTTCTGTTCCTTCTAGTGATTTTGAGAATATTCCCCAAGAGTCTGCTGCGCTGAAGAGAGAGGAAACTATTTCTTTTGTTTGAGGCGAGGAGCTTGCGTCTGCGCTTATTGATTCTTGTATGTCTTTTAGAGTGAAGGAGATTTCGCTTGATTTTAATTTTGTTATTACTCTTTCTATTAGGACGCCGTGGAGGGAGGTTAGGGAAAGTTCAAAGAGAGTGAGCCAGTCTTCTGCGTCTAGTTCTGATGGTTTTAGTGCAAATGTTTCGTCGAAGGGGATTTGTTTTTTTTGGTATTCTTCTGCCTTGCCAAAAGGGACAAAGACTTTTACTGGGAGTTTTTTTGGGGATAAATCCCATTCCTTGAGCAGAGCTGAGTCTTTTTCGTTTGGGAATTTCATTGTCCAGAATATTCCCATTGTATCAAAGATTAATGATGCTATGTTTTTTGAGACTTCTTGGGGGAGTTGGGAGAGTGATTCTGCGATGACTCCTATTGAATAACTTTTTCCAGATCCTCTCTTGCCAGCGATTAGAATTACATGGGGGCGTGCGATATCCATCCAGATTTTGTTTGAGAGAGAAGTTTGGAGGCCCATTTTTACGTAACCCTTTCCCAAGTTGATTAAACCTTTTGAGCCGAAGCGGAGCTTGTCTGTTTTGTCACGGCCGATTATTATGTCGTATGGCATATTTTTGCAAGGGAGTTGTAATATATAAATTTATTAGAAGGGGAGGATTTTAGACTTTATGCATACAACGAATAATTGGGAGTTATGGGGAATTATTATTGCTATAATCGAGTTTGATATAAACTATTTTATTTATGTAAGAACTGGTTCAGTAAATAGTATAATAATAGTGATTGTTCTTTCTTTAATACTGGCTCTTGTTTTTATAATCTCTAATGTTTATTCTAAGATATATGACTTATCCGACAAGCAAGATGAGATTGACAAAAGACTTATAAGATACGGAGAGTTAGAAGATATAAGACTTGATTTGAGGGAGATAAAAAGAGGGGTGTTTAAGAAAAGATGAAACAAAAAGAAAATGATCCAATATGGATATTAATTCAGATAGTTAAAGTTATAGCCATTGCTTTAATTTTATTTATAATAATAAGAGCTATATTAAAGATTTGAATTTTATAAGTTTATCCAAAGATAAAACCACATTCTTTAGAGTGTGGTACAATTCAAGAAGTTCGTGATTTAATTAAGGGAGGTTATTAAATCTTGTTGAATAGATTAATTAGTTATTGCTATAATGTTTCCAGGTTTTTCAAATACTAAATAATCAACTGCTTCATTAGTATGTTGAACTTCGCTATCTTTTGACTGCTCCTCTTCTATCTTGATGCTTAAGCTTTGTGAGGCGAGATTTTTATAACGCAAGCCTGCCGGGTCTGTGCCGATGTATGAGTTGAGCGATGCGAGGAAGATTGGAGGCGAGTTGTAATTTTGTGCGAAGTAAATTGTGCGCCAGTTGTGATTTGTTGAGGTTGAGCGTGTTTCAAATTTATTTCCATTGTTTGTTCCATTTAGGGACGATTCAATTGCTATATAGCCGATGTCTTCATAGATGTGTATGCCGTCATTTCCTTCTTCTTCCTGGACTTTCACATTAAATCCGCGTGGATTTGCATTTTTCTGTCTTGTGACAATTGCTTGGGGCCCATAGTGAGTTTGTGACTGCGTTAATATAATTGGTGTGGAATTAAATGAAGAGGAGAAAAGTGCGGTTTTGAATTCGTGGTTTGAGTTGGCGAGAGAGGCCTGGATTTTTGTTCCGTCTTCTAAAATGTGAGAGCCGGATTCAATTACTAAATAGCTAATATTTTCTGTTATATGTGATTGGCTTTTGATGTAATCCCATTCTTCAATCTGGAATTCAAAGCTGTCTGGCGAGACATTTCTTACTCTTATATGGGCAGGGTCTGGGCCGTTGAAACTTAATGGCTGCATTATTACTATTGGGGCAGTGTAATCGTTGTTTAAGTTGAGTGTGTGCCAGGTAGTGCTGTCTGGCTGGTTTATGCTTATTGTGTTAATTTCTCCGATGATTGCAGTGCAGACTTGCCCTTCATCTATTTGTGTGTTGCAGTTGTTGTCTATCAAATCACAAATTTCTGCTGCACTTGGATTTATATTTGAGTTTGCGTCGTTGCAGTCTTCAGGGGGAGAGTATCCGTCGGCATCTTCGTCAATGATTTCTGTATAATGGACTATTGCTTGGATGTTATCTAA
>CAYIAU010000029.1:0-8108 GCA_964361465.1 Candidatus Woesearchaeota archaeon | reverse complement strand
CCGGCAGGGGCATTTGATGAAACTGAGCGTAGGCGAAGTTCATAGCCACTGACGGTCAGCGATCGCAATCGATGGAACCGGCAGGGGCATAGACACGGTAAAAGTACGATGCCCCGGCGGGAGGTAGACAAAAAATAATTCGAATCTTGGGCGGGGCATGGAACTGAGGGATGTTCGAATCCCATCCGATGGGTAGGAATAAAAAGATAAGAAGCTTAGTAAAAGAGAAAGATGAAACAAGACAAAATAGTAAAGGAACTTGTTAAGAAATATAAAACTCAAAAGAATGTTGTTGGGATCTATATTTTTGGAAGTTTAGCAAGAAGTAACAGCACACCGAAATCTGATGTTGATATAGAGATAATATTCAGGAGAGGCAAAAAACCCTATGAATTAAAGAAGAAAATAATTGATGGAATTCCTGTCGATCTAAGTTTGTATGATCAAAAACAATTTATCAAAGATTTTTCTAAATACTATTATTTACATTATGCGGCACTAGATTACAAAATATTTTATGATCCAGAAGGGCTCCTTAAGAAATATCTTGGAGAAGTTAAAAGATATTTCAAAGAAAATCCAAAAATCACAAAGTTCTTGATGGCCCAGAGAACCTTCGGTTCTCTGTGTTGTGAGACCTCAAGAATGCTAAAAAGTTGCATTCTTGATGGCTGTCAAGAACACGAATTTATGAGTGTTCTTGAAGCTAAGATAAAACCAAGCTTATCCACACTCTAAAGAATGTGGTTTTATCTTTAGATAAAAAAATTCTGGCAAGAAAAAGAAAAGAAATGGAAATTAGCTAAAACTCAAGGTAAAAAAGGAGAAGTAGAAAATTATTTTGATATCATGAAAGAACTGAAAAAATCATACTCATCAAAATCGGAGGAAAAAGCAAAAAGATAGCTTGAAGTGACAACCCCCGCGCAAACAAAAGAAAGTTTTATAAACTTCCTCTTATTGTATATTATTGATATATGCTCTATATAGTCTTCGAGCAATACAGAGCTTTCCAATCTTCTAATCAGAAAACCTTAAATCTTACTTTTTCTTCACAATAAAGTAAAATGATAGGATATGCAATTTCTAAAAATAAAGCTGAAATTAGACTTACAGAAGAAAGATGGTTTCATATTACAGAATCTCACGATTATATGTCCGGACTTAGTGACTCTGTTTTGGAGACAATTAATGAACCTGAAGAAATAATCGAAGGAGATGAAGATGAACTGATAGCTTTCAAAAGGTTTAATAACAAGTATTTGGTAGTTATCTATAGAGAAGTCAACGATAAAGACGGCTTTGTCATCACAGCATTTTTGACTTCTGAAATTGAAAGAATAAGAAAGGATAGAAAAATAAAATGGAAGAAAAAATAATAAACAAGATTGAGAAGATAATTCCACAATTTGTTAGCATAGCAGGGCAAATGTGGATAGATTACGACCAAGAAGCAGACGTTCTTTATATTAGTTTTGCAAAACCACAAAATGCAGATAATAGCATAATGAACGGAAATGTGATTGTTCACAAAAGGGAAGACAAGATTGTCGGATTAACTATAATTAATGCGAGCAAATTTAGAGCTTAAATTTGATTCACAAAAAATCGGAGGAAAAGCAAGAATTAGCAACCCCATGCAGGGCATAGAATCAAATTCAAATCCCGGCAGGGGCATCTCACCTCTTCTCAACAACTCCCCTAACCCCCAAAGAAACAAGCGCAAAGAAAATCATAATCGCGCCGAAAAACAAAAATATAAATTTGAAAGGCAAAAACAAAAGCAAAGTGCTTCCAAGCACTCTCCCAGCAAAAGCATTCAAGTCAAGAGAAGTGTTGAAAGGCCCGTAATACCTGTATTCCTCCCCTTTGTTCAAGATATCAAAAAAATATGCCTCAACCGTCGGCTCAAGCATCGCAAGCCCCACACTCCCCAAAACAAGCAATCCGAGAATTGCATAAATTCCAGAGACAAAAAAACACGCGATAGCCAAAACTCCCGCGATAAAGTAGCCGAAGAAAAACATCTTCTTAAATCCCCGCCTCCCAGCAATTTTGGCAAACCAATATTCAAATATAATCAACGGAACAGCTACTGCAAAGAGAAAATATCCAACATAACTCTCGCTCAATCCCTCTCTAACAATATATAGCGGTATAAACAAATAAATCAAAGCCCACCAAAAATAAACACCTCCCCCCAAAACATAAGCAACCACTCTCTCCTTGCTTCTGAAAAATGAAAAGAAGTTGTCAATCATATCCCTGTTAACTTTCTTGGCTTTCTTCGTATCCTTCATTCCGGACTCAAGAAAAAACAAAGCACCTATTAAAGTAATTACTCCGGCGACAACAAAAACGTGCTTCATCCCAAAATTAGCGAGAATGTAAGCCGCAGTCAAAGGCCCTATAACAAAAGCTATGTTGGCAAAAGTGTATTTCAAGCCCTCATTCCTAGACAGCTCGCCTTTCTTAGAGAAATCCTTGACGATTATCCCGAATGTCATAACCCTCAAAACTAAACTTATAGTAAATACAACTGCCAAAGCCAAGAAGAAATAAAAACTCTTAACATAATAAAACAAGAAATAAACTCCTCCCATTAAAATTAAAGAATAAACAAACAGCTTCCCTTTGTCAGCTCTCTGAATCAGCGGAATAAAAAAGAAATAAGAAAAAAAAGAAACGAAAGCGAGAAACGCTGTCAAGTATCCGACTTTCGCGACGTCGCCGACAAAGCTGTCAATATATAAAGCCCATATCGTGCTGATGAGCGCGGCAGACAAAGATATGATTAAAGAAACAACAGAAATCTTCGCCATGCTCCCGGAAACTTCAGGAATACTCTTGTTAACTAAATGATGTCCCATTTACCCTCTTCAACAAATCATACAAGCCAAGCTTAAAAATCTTCACCTCCGAACATAGCTATCTTCCCATCTCCTTATCATCGGCTCGTCCAAGACAATTCTCTCACTCCGCCTAACTCTCCTCTTCCTGAACAAAGCCCCAAAAACAAAACCAAAAAACATCCCGCTTAAGTGAGCAATATTTCCAGTATTATCAATCGGGTTCCCAACAAAAAAACCAATCGCTCCAAAAATATCAATCGCTGCCCAAATTATCCCAGCAATAAAAATCGGCATCGGCAGTCCAAACGCCCACACAGGCATCAAGGGCCTAATCACAATCAGCACGCCTATCACTCCAAAAATTGCGCCGCTCGCGCCCAAGGAAGAAGGATAAAAGTTAACGCTGACCAAATTAGCCAAAATCCCAGATACAAAAAACACAAACAAAAATTTCCTCCCTCCGATCAAACTCTCAAGAATACTACCAAAAAGAAGCAAGGCAAACAAATTCAAAATCAAATGCGCAAGCCCGCCGTGAAGAAAAATCGCCGTCAGGAACCGCCAAATCTCTCCAGACAAAGCCCTTTCATTCAAAACAAAAAACTCCTTGTATCCCTTGATGAACAGCTGCGCCAGGAAGACCAAAATAATAATCCCAGACAGCTTGAACGCGTAAAATTTGAATTTCATATAATCACAAAGCCCTTGTGTTTTGTCTGGGCTTTGGGAGACAGAGACAAAAGAATTATTACTTTTGTCTCTGTATTAATAGAATACTTAAACTTTAAAAACTAACTATTGTTAAAAAATAAATGGCGGATGTCGTATAGCGGTAGTACGTCAGCTTGTGGCGCTGAAAGGGAGTGTTCAACTCACTCCTTCCGCCCTTTAGGAAGGAGCCCTATGGACTCCTACAACTCAAAAGAGTTGGAGGAACCAAGAGCTATGCTCTTGTGGACCTAGAACCGAAGGTTGTAGTTCGACTCACTCCTTCCGCCCTTTTTCCCACCCTTAGTTTTAAAAACTCCTTCCCTCTTCAAAAATCACAAACTTCCTGAGTATCTTCAAGGGAAGTTTGGGAGACTAAGATAAAACCACCATTTATAAATATCCGCAAATTAAAATATGTGGTTTTATCTTTGGATAATGAAATTCGAACCCGACTTAGTAAAAGGATTCCAGGACTTTCTGCCCCCAGAATCACTCAGAAGAAAAGAAATCATAAAGCTCATAGAGAAATATTTCAAGCTCTACGGATTTCTCCCAGTTGAAACTCCGCTCGTTGAATTTGACGAGCTGATGCGTCAAGATTCCCTAAAAGAAGAGGATCAAGCAGTATCAGATAGATTCCGTCTGAAAGACAGGGCAGGCAGAAATCTTGGCTTGAGATACGAATTCACTTTTCAGCTTTCAAGAATATTAAAACAAAACCCAAACATAAAAATGCCTTTCAAAAGATACCAAATCGGTCCTGTCTTCCGCGACGAGCCAATCGCATCAAACCGCTTCAGACAATTCACGCAGTGCGACGCAGACATAATCGGCTCCTCAGGAATAGAAGCAGAAGCAGAACTCCTCGCCTTAATAACAGACATCCTGAAAGCCCTCGGCATAGAAGCAGAAATTGATGTATACAGCAGAAAGCTCCTCACTTCATTATTAGATAGCTTCGAATTAGAACAATTAGAAAACGTGATGGGCGAACTAGATAAATTAGAAAAATTAGGAGAAGACGCTGTAAAAGTAAACATAAAAAAATACGCCTCGCCAAATCAGGTCATAACTCTCTTCAAACTCCTCGAAAAAGACCTGAACTTCTTCAAGGAAAACGCATTTGACGGCGCAGAAGAAATCGCAGAACTCATAAAAAAGTGCAAACCATACGGCATAAAAGTCAAATTCAATCAATACCTCGCAAGAGGCCTCTCCTACTACACCGGAAACATATTTGAAATCGTCTCGCCGGAAAAAAAAGAGTCAATAGCAGCTGGCGGGCGCTACGATAATCTCATCGGGAAATTCCTCAACCGAGAAATACCAGCAGTCGGCATATCATTCGGCTTGGAAAGAATATCACAGCTCGCAAAAATCTCTCTCGCTCCATCAACAAAAGTCCTATTGATATCAATAGAAGAAGACGCAGAAACAATCAAGCTCGCAAAAAAACTCAGAAAATCAAACATCCCGACAATAACTGCCTCAGGAAATCCATCAAAGCAATTAGAATATGCAAACTCACAGAAAATCCCGTTCGTCGTTTTCATCGGCGAGGAGGAAATCGCGCAAAAGAAGTTCAAGCTGAAAAATATGGAAACCGGCGAGCAAAATCTCGTCTCGCAGGAAGAGCTGATAAAGAAATTGTCAAAGTAATTAATCAGAACCATCAAGACCAAATTTTGACAACACTTTCTTTATTCCTCTCTTTCATCAACTTCCTCCTCCATCGCCGCCTCCGCCTCCTTCCTCAAAACCTCAAGCAAAGCAGCGTTCTTCTTCTCGTAAAGCTTTTTCGTCCAAATATAAATTTCAGACAAATGTCCATCTTGCTCCAAGACAACTCTGTTCTGCTGATCCAAATGCAAAAGCGGAACAAAAGTAGAAAATTTTTTCTTGCCGTTCTCAACAGCAAGCTCACTGAAAGCAAGTTTCTCTTCTCTCCCTGAAAAAATCTCCATCAATTTTTTATAAACTCCCCTTATCTCATCCCTAATATTTATCCTCGCTCGCGGCAGTCCAATCCCTGCTTCAATCTCGTGCTGCCTCGCAATAACAACTCTTTTTATTCTGCGCGACTCTGTCTGAATCGCTTTCCCAAGAGCAGCCATAAGTTCGTGCAGCCCAACTTTCCTAAATCTCGGCAGCGGCGTCCTCGGCACAAGCTCTGGAATCTCGTCGTCAAGCTCAATCCTTTCCTGAACATATTTCTTCGCCTCTTCTCCCTTTCCAAACAAAACTTCATCAAGCTCAGGCAAATAATTATTAAGCAAAATCTCGCTCTTTATCCTCAACAACAAAGCTGCCGCAAGCAAAACCTTGCTCGAAATAAAAAAATTCGCCTCCTCAAGCTCACTCACCTTCTCAAGATATTTCTGCGCCAGAACACTTATGTCAATATCCCAGGGGTTCAACTGCTCAGTATTAATCAAGTCGTAAATAATCGCCTGCCAGCTCAGCTTCTCTGAAAAAAGCAGCCCGTGAATCTGCTCCTGCCCAACTTTCTCAATCTCCTTCATAACAATCCTTAAATAAGCTAATATTTATACATTGCCAATAGTTAAACGAATAGCAGAATACCACAATAAAGGAGCAAGTTAACGCTGTTCCCATCTGGAAGTTACAACAAACCGAAAAGTTTAAATACTTCCTCTCTCTCAATATATTATCACCTCTTTTTGCCCAGAAGAGGACGTGTAATCACTCTACTTTTAGCTGATTAGACCTCCTCTTCTAGGGTTTAATACTCCTCAAAGAAAGTTATATCCTGTCTAAAATCAGGCACGATAACTTTTCTCGCTCTTTCATCAAGAACTCTTCCCCAAAAACTCCGTATACTTGCACTTGCCACAGCTAACTCTGTCCTTATGCACTGCCAAGAAAACTCCTACCCCACATCTCGGACAGCTCTTCGCCCTCTTAACTCCCCCTTCTCCAAAAGTATAATGCTTGTATTTCTTTGAAGTCAGCTTATTCTTGTGCGGCTTCTTGCCTTTCTTCTCTCCGCCCGCCCCACCTTTCTGCGCCGCCATTATTTGCCCGCCTCCTTTTTTACCTTCGGCTTCTGCTCAATCTTTTCCTTATCATCAGCAGAATCATAAATAAAAGCATCAAGTAAGAAAGTCTTTCTTCCAAATTTGCTTTTCACATTCCTCACTACAACCTGCTCCTCGCCAACACCAAACTTCTCCTTCAACACTCTCCCAGCTTCCGCAAAACCAGGATTGCTCTCTGCATCAATGACTATCTTGACTTCCCTTCTCTTCAAAAGCTCATTACGAAAATCCTGTATCACATTCATCCTAACTTTATCGCATACTCTCCCTTATCTTTAATACCTAAATGATTTGCTATCTCGCTCTGCTCAGTATCCAAAATAACAACCTTGCCCTTGAAGCTCTCGCTTCCCTCTGCATAACCGCACTTAGGACATTTAGCTCCGGAATAAATTGCCTTGCACTTCCTGCACGCTTTCTCAGATGCCATTTAAATTATCTCCCTCTATCAATTTTAATTCTATTGATTGAATATCAACTCCCCAGTCTAATAATTGAACAATCCTATCAAACATTACTTCTCCTGATTTCGCAAACTCAAAAGACTTATAATTCTTGCCCCTGCTCATTACACCTATCTCCCCATCAAAAATAAATGAAACTCCTTCAAGAAATCCTGCTTCTGAACTAGTAGTTGTTCCATCACTCAAGTATACAACACAAGGCAATGCCTTCGCTCTCTCATATAGTTCCTCTGTCATTTCTTCCCTCCCTTTTTCTTCCCGCCCGCTTCCTTCTTTGCCGCTCTCTTAACTGCTACTTCTACTTTCTTTTTGTCCTCATCAAGCCATTGAATCTTGCCGAGTCCAGGCTGCCTCATCGTCAATCCAATCTTCGGCTCTCCGCCCTTGTAGCTTATCGCGACAATCCTCGCAACGCAATCGTCCCCTTTCGCCAAAATTCTCTTAGAGCTCTTTCCGCTCAAAGTCCCTGTCTTGCTCAAGCTCACATAATCTTCCATTGTCTGCGAAATGTGAATCATTCCTTGCATCGGCCCAATTTGCATAAACGCTCCGAAATTAGCAATCTCAACAATAGCCCCATAAACAAGCTCGTGCAATTCCGGCTTCCAAACTAACAGCTTAAAACGACTTCTGTAATAAGCAGCGCCGTCGCCGGCAATTATCACGCCATCTTCCATATCGTCAACGCTCACGACAGAAATCACATATCCCAACTCCTTCGTCACTTTGTCAACATAACTCTCATTCAACTGCTTCTCAATCGCCTCTCGAGTAGGCAAACCGAAATGCTTCGGCTCAACTCTAACGTGATCCTCAACTTCAGCTAAATAGAACATTTTACTCCGTATATCTAACCTAACAAAAAATTGATTTAAAAAGCTTTGCTTTAAACCCTGAAATCCCGCCTGCATAAGTTGTATTTAAACTTATCTTTATCACAAAGCCCTTGCGTCTTACCACGCACTTTAGTGCGTGGTTTATTTAGGCTTTGGGAGACAGAGACAAAACCAATTCCGAAGGAA
>CAYIAU010000028.1:0-8121 GCA_964361465.1 Candidatus Woesearchaeota archaeon | reverse complement strand
CTCTCGAGTTGAATGTATCAAAGAACTTGTTCTTTGAGTTCTCTTAGAGAATTTTGGACAATTTTACAAAATTCTCTTTAGGTAAGTTTTAAAATGATGAATTGTGTTTAATTCTTGTGCGGAGATAGCGAAGTGGTCAAACGCGACAGCCTCAAGAGCTGTTCTCTTAGTGAGTTCGGAGGTTCGAATCCTCCTCTCCGCATTCTCCATCGGAGATGGAGCAATTCGTCGGATTCGAAGTGCTGTTAAGGTTCGAATACAACAAATCGCTATGCGATTTGTGTTCCCAAGATTTCGCAGAAATCTTTAGGACCTCCTCTCCGCATCACCAAGAGCAGTTAATTTTAAAACTCACCTTGTATTCTCAAGATTGCGCTCCCGTAGCTCAGTTTGGATAGAGCATCAGGTTCCTAACCTGAGGGTCGCAGGTTCAAGTCCTGTCGGGGGCATTGAGAAAGCTTTTTAAGACATTCTTCTATAGATAAAATAGGCGCGGTTAGTTTAATGGCAAAATGTTTGGTTTCCAACCAAAGGTCACGGGTTCGATTCCCGTACCGCGCATAACCTAAGAACTACTCCATCTTTACTGGTTGATTTGTATATAACCTATTAGAACTACCCTGATTCAGCATTTGCAATGTTTTTTTTGAAGAATAGTAAATAAAATATCCTAGTCCTCCTCCCACCACAATAACCGCAACCCCTATAAGAATATTTGTTAACTCGCCAGAAATAATTCCAGATATCAAGATAATAAGTCCAAAAATAAAAGCCGCCCCTCCAAGCATTATGCCTCCATAAACTCCTTTCGCTGTTTGGTATCTTTGGTGGCTCTCTTGCATACTAATTGCAGTCTTTCCCAAACTCTCAATAAACTTTGACATGACACTGATACAAACAAAACAAACTTTTTAAAGTTGTTTATTTATCAATAAGAACATAAAATGAAAACCGCCCTCTCAAAATCCCAAGCCCAAGAAAAAATAAACTCCTTCTTCTCCCAAAAAGAATTCACTCCAAAGCAAGTGAAAAAAATGAAGCGCCTTGCGATGAAGCTCCGCATACCGCTAAAAGAAAAAAGAAAACTCTTCTGCAAGAAATGCCTCACAAAACTAAAAGGCAAAACTCGCGTCTCCTCAACTCACAAAACCATCCAGTGCCAAAACTGCGGCTATAAAAATAAATTCAGAATTAGCTAGAAGAAACAGACGCAGTTTCAGAATAACCTCTTCCTTTATTTTCTTGCTGAGCGAGTTCATTAGCTCTTTGTAAGAGTCTGCTGCTCACATCCCCTTTTGCTTTTTGACTATCTCCTTTTTCTATATCAACAGCACCAAATGGTTTTGTTGAAATGCCTCTCTCTTCAATTAACACATAATGCCCATCTTTTGTTTCAACTCCATAAACTCTTCCGAGAGTATAATTGATGCTTAGTAATTTGACAGAAAACTCAAGTCCTTCCCCCTGAACTATTACTCTATCAGCTGTAGTTGTCATACAAATTAATTTTCTACATACTATTTAAATTTATATTACTCCCAATTAAAGTAACAAACTTAAAAAATGTCTCCACTATAATCAATTAAGCTTTTGCCATATTTAATAAAATAAAAAGAATAAATTCAAATTAAAAAATAAAACAAAGCCGCTTATTTCTTTGCGACATTGAAGACGTGCTTTACTGCTACAACTATGGTTGCCCATACGAAAAGCAATAATAATGCATCCAATATTTGTGCCAATATCGGAATAGCACTAACCACTCCCTGTCCAAGTGCAGCTGCGATTATCAACACAGCTCCAGACATCAAGAATGGGCCAGCCTCTTCATCAGCAACGTTAAGCAATCCTATAATTATACCAATTACGACTAAAGCGTAAATTATCGTCTCGTTGCTGCTGCCCATCGCGCCAAAAATTACAGCAATGACTACGCCTATAAGAAATGCCCAACTTCCAATAAGGTTCCCCTTTCTTTTAGCCATTTTACCTCCTTTTTATTATATATGATAAAATACTATATATTCCATCCTTTATATTTCTTTTTATTTTATTGACCAGCCGTTCTTTTGCTATATTAGTATGATATAAATAGTAAAGATAGATTGTTTATGTCTCACATTATAGTTATTCTTTTCTAAAGAGAAAAAATCTTTTTCACAGCGAAATAAATTCAATCCTTCTTGAACAGAAAAAATCTTTTATGGATTTTTTATGGCGCAAAAAAACTACGCTTTCTTGAACAGAAAAAATCTTTTATGGATTTTTTATGGCGCAAGAAGGCTACGCCTTCTTGAACTTCGTAACTTCAGGAAGCATATCCGCATTCCCGAGCAATGCCGCTCTGCAGCAATATCTCTCCAAGCCAAGCTCGTCCAAGACCTCGCCAGAATCTTCACCGCTATCAATGCGTTTCTTGTACTCTTCCCAAAGATGCCCTATTGGCTTCCCGCATCCAAAACACCTAACTGGAATTATCATTCTTATATTTCTTTATGAAGGTTTAAAAAGCTTCCTAATTATAAAATTCTATGGCACCCGTCTTAATAGAACTCTCCGGAGTTCAGAAATACTACGAAATGGGCTCAGCAATAGTCAAGGCCGTGGACGGCATAAACATAAAAATAGAGCAAGGCGACTTCATAGCGATAATGGGCCCATCTGGCTCAGGCAAATCAACGTCAATGAACCTCGTCGGCTCTCTTGACTTACCTACAAAAGGAAACATTTATCTCGAGGGAAAAGACATCGCCTCTCTTGAAGAATCTCAGTTAGCGCAGATAAGAGGAAAGAAAATCGGCTTCATCTTCCAGAGCTTCAACCTCATCCCAAACCTAACAGCAAAAGAAAACATTATTCTCCCAATGCTATTCCAAGAATCAGACGCAGAAGAGAGAGAAGAAAAAGCTCTTGAGTTATTAAAAATGGTAGACTTGCAGGACAGGGCAGACCACTACCCAAATCAATTATCCGGCGGAGAGCAGCAAAGAGTTGCAATCGCGCGCTCCTTGGCAAACGACCCAGAAGTAATCCTAGCCGACGAGCCGACAGGAAATTTAGACACGAAAACAGGAGAGAAAGTCCTGCACTTCCTGGAAGCGTGCAACAAAAAAGGAAAAACAATAATAATGGTAACCCACGATCCTGAATTAGCCCAGCAGCACGCAAAAACAATTTACTGGCTTAAAGACGGCAAAATAGAAAAAGTCACGAAGCGCGTAGGCAAACTCTGGAAAAAAGTAAAGTAATTTGTCTCCCCTACAAAGTTAATACAAACCAAACTTTTTTAAACCTTCTCAACCCTAAACTTATATGAAAAACGCACTCATAACAACAGCATTTCTCCTAGTCCTGACAATAGCGAGCGCTTCAGCCTTGATAGTAAATTCAGTCAACACCCCAATCCTCTCTCCAGGAGAAGAAGGAGTCATAAACTTTGAAGTTGAGAACAACTTAAACCAGGACGCAGAAGACGTTTCTGTAAGCATAAACCTCGCAAACTTGCCTTTCGTCTCAATCGGCGGCTCGCAGGAGTCAGTTGAAGAAATAAACACAGACGACGAAGAAGACTTCTCATTCCGAATAAAAGCAGCAAACGACATAAGCCCAGGCGATTACTCAATTCCATATTCAATAGAATTCAAGCTAAACGACGAACTCCAAAAGAGAGAAGGAACAATCGGAGTTTCAGTCGCAGGAGAAACAAAATTAGATTACACAATAAGTACTGAAAATCCAGTTGTAGGACAACAGGGAAAGATAACTTTAAAGATAATAAACAAAGAATTCGGCGACGCAAAATTCGTCTTGGTAAAAGTATTCCCAGACGGCTTCACAACCCTATCTGACACGCAGGAATACATTGGAACAATAGACTCCGATGATTTCGAGTCTGTCACATTTGACGTCGTCTTCAAATCCCCAAATCCAATTTTCACAGCAAGAGTTGAATACAAAGACTTCTCAAACAAAGACATAGCTGAAACAATAGACTTGCCGATAGTAGTTTATTCACGAGAGAAGGCAATAGAGCTAGGAATAATAAAACAAAACAACACTATCTTATATATCTTAATAGCCGTAACAGCAATCTTGCTCTGGCTGCTCTGGAGAACATTAAGAAAAAGAGCCAGATTAAAAAGGTCTCTCTCACAAGCAGGGAGGTAGCTCCCATGATAAAAGATTACGCAGTTCTCGCGCTAAAGAACCTAAAAAATAGAGGCATTCGTTCTTGGCTGACAATGCTCGGCATTTTCTTAGGAATAGCCGCAGTCGTCTCTTTAATCTCATTAGGCAATGGGCTTCAAACAGCAATCACAGGGCAGTTCGCAACCCTTGACCCTGATAAGTTAATAATCCAAAACATAGGCGTCGGCTTCGCTCCTCCTGGTGCAACAGCAATAAGAAAACTCACAGAACACGACTTGGAATTAATAAAATCAGTCAGCAGAGTTGAATTCACAATCACAAGACTAATACGCGTCGCCACAATAGAATTAGGCAAGGAAACAAATTTCATAACTCTCTATTCCCTCCCAGAAGATGAAGAAGAACTAGAAATAGTCTATGATGCTCTCAATGCAGAGCTCCAATCAGGCAAGCTCCTTGAAACAGCAGACAAAGGCAAAGTCCTGCTGGGAAATTCCTTAACAGATAATTTCGAGAAAGAAATCAAAGTAGGCACAAATCTAAAAATACAATCTCGCGAATTCCAAGTCATCGGCATTTTGAAACCATCAGGAAATTTCTTTATCAACAACGCAATAGGAATGCTTGACTCTGATATGCAGGACCTTCTTGAAATAGAAGATGAAATAGACGCCATTGTCGTCCAGGTTGATGATCAAGACAAAATAGAATCCGTTGCCTTAGACATAGAAAGAAAATTAAGAAAAGACAGAAAGCAAAAAATAGGCGAAGAAGATTTCTCTGTTGAAACTCCTCTCCAGGCAATCTCAACAGTCAACACAACTCTAAACATAATTAATCTCGTCGTCTCAGGAATCGCAGCAATTGCCCTATTAATCGGAGGAATAGGAATCGCAAACACAATGTACACCTCTGTGCTTGAAAGAACAAGAGAAATCGGAGTGATGAAAGCAATCGGCGCGCAAAACAAAGATATCCTCGCAATCTTCCTAATTGAATCAGCGCTTTTAGGTTTGGTCGGCGGAATAATCGGCGCAGCAATCGGACTCGGTTTGGCGTTCGTAGCTTCAAGCGCAGCGAGCTCAGCCCTCGGCGGAATAGACCTCAAAGTCACTCTCTCAATCCCTCTTCTCCTGACAGCAATTTCATTCTCTCTGCTGATAGGAATTCTCTCCGGAATAATACCTGCTTTCCAAGCATCTAAATTAAATCCAGTGGAGGCGCTAAGGAGCTAACATGCCAATCCAAGACTACACAAAACTTGCGTTAAGAAACCTCAGAAAAAGAAAACTAAGAGTCGCGCTGACTCTCCTCGGAATCCTGATAGCAGTAGCGACAATCTTCACTTTAATCTCTGTCTCTCTCGGCTTCCAGTCAGCAGTTGAAGAACAGTTTCGCCTTTTAGGAACAGACAAGTTCTTCATTCAGCCACGAGGCCAAATAGCAGGCCCTGGAACAGGAGGAGCTGTCCAGCTAACGCAAAAAGATTTTGACACGATAAAAAAAATTCCCGGCGTCAAGGAAGCATCACCTTGGACAGCAGCGCCAGCAAAAATATCTCTTTCTTCCCAAATTCGTTATGTATCTGTCGTCGGCATAGACTTGGAAACCTCTGACTTATTCATAGAAACAGGCGCGTACAAGGCAAACGTCGGAAGAGTGCTGGAAGAAGGAGACGAAGGAAGCATAATGATTGGCTCGCAATACAACCAAAACAACTTTCTAGGGAAGCCAGTAAATGTCGGCGACAAAATTCTAATAAACGACGAGAAAGAATTCAGAGTAAGAGGAATTTTAGAGCCAATCGGAAACCCCGGCGACGACAGATTAATCTATATGCCAATAGAAGACTTCCGCCCACTATTCAAGCTCCCAGAAAGAATAGACACAATAGTCGTGCAAGTAAATGACCAAGACGAAATAAATCAAATCGCAGAAAGAGTCTCACGCAAACTCCTCAACTCACGCGGCCTAACAGAAAAAACCCGCGACTTCTCTATCTTAACGCCAGAAGAACTCCTGGAAACTTTCGGGATAATCCTCAACGTAATCACTGGCTTCTTATTAGGCGTGGCAGCAATCTCTCTAATAGTCGGAGGAATAGGAATCGCAAACACAATGTACACCTCTGTGCTTGAAAGAACAAGAGAAATCGGAGTGATGAAAGCAATCGGCGCGCAAAACAAAGATATCCTCGCGCTCTTCCTAATTGAATCAGGCACTCTCGGTTTAATAGGCGGAGTCCTCGGCATCCTTTTCGGCTTCACCATAACGCAGACAATAGAGTATATCGCCATTAATCAATTAAGCACAACTCTCCTCGCAACCGCAACACCTCTTTGGCTCATTCTCGGCTCTCTCGCCTTCGCCTTTTTCGTCGGCGCCGTCTCAGGCTTCCTTCCCGCCTGGCAAGCCACAAAAATCAAGCCCGTTGAAGCGCTAAGGTACGAATAAAACTCATATGTCTTGATTTATATTTAAGGTAATAGCCCACAATATAAGTCTAAGAAGAGAGAGATTTTCAACAGAGCCTCATCTAACGAAAGATTTAAATTGTGAATGTGATTGATTAAAAAATGAAAGATAAAGAAGCAAAATTTATTGTCAGAAAGGAAAAAGATGGTACGCTTTCCTTAGAGGTAAGAATGTCAAGAAAATTAAGAAAAGAAATGATAGAATTAGCTGAAAAAACAGCTGGGACTATTCCCGCCATATCATCTCATCACTAACTCGTTTATAATCAGAATTTTTCTTTATAGCGAAATTTAGCAAATTAAGACCATTTTCTTTTGCAAATCTGTTTAATAAAAGACTGTTTTTTATTCCATAGTCTATAAATACAAAATCATCACATTTCTCTACAACTGCAGTTGAAATATGAAGAGCATCAAGTGGTTCTATTCTTTTGTCAATTACCAAAATTTCATTACATTTCTCAATTACCTCTTTTTTGAGTCCAACCTTATCACATCCTTCAACAAATCTATTAATAATACTCTTCATTATCCTTATTTTTTCAGAATCTAATCTCTTAAAAACTTCTTTTTGATTCAAAATAAGATGATATTCTCCTAAAATGCTTAAAGAGATTACTGGCTTAAATTCTGATTTACCTCTTAATAAAGTAAGACAAGCTTGTTTATAGTTTGGCTCATTATTCTTCCAAGGAACAAATGGCTCAACTAATATACTGGTATCAATAAGTGTTCTTTCCATTTTGTATATATGAAAAAGATAGTTTTTATATTTTAATAAGCCAAGATACTTGTGAAGCGCTGAGATATGAATAACTTTATAGAAAATAACTCCCTTTCTCCTTCATGAAAAAAGGAATAGATTGGATAACTATACTTATAATATTATTAATAGCTTATCTAATTAAAATTCAATTTCTCAGCTAAAATGAAACTAAACTGGCTAGATATATTACTAATTCTTCTTGGGTTGTTCATCGCTTACCAATTGCTAAGGGCAATATTAGGAGGGAGCTGGCAGACAGAAAGTATTATCATAGCTCTTCTAATCTTTAATCTTGGTTTAACCTGGCGCCTGAACATGAAATTTGAGGGTCATATTGCTTACCACAAGGACACCAAAATATACAAAGATTAGTTTAATTATTTTTTTAAATTCTATTTCCTCTTTTTTGCATATTCCTCATTTAACAATGTAGTTAATCAAAATTTCACTACTTTCTAGAATAAAAGTCAATAACTAAATTTAAATATCTATTTTATCATCATCCTAAATGAAAAAGATATTAGTAAGTTTAATTTTTGGAGCAAGTATCCTTTTTGGTTCAGAGACATCTAAAGGGGCAGATTATATAGAATCATTTGATAACCCCTCCTCTATAAACAGCTGGGTAGAGGGATACAGCACGACATTAAGTCATGAAGAATTTGAAGGAGATGGAGTTTTAAGTTACTCCGGTATTTATTTTTATAAAACTATTGATTTATTTGCAGGGAT
>CAYIAU010000027.1:0-8296 GCA_964361465.1 Candidatus Woesearchaeota archaeon | reverse complement strand
AAAAGAATCATAACCCATAGGATACAAAACATTAAATCCATTCATCCTCTTAAATCGCGCGTAAATATCACCGATTGAATAATTCAAAGCGTGCCCCATATGAAGCCCGGAAGCAGAAGGATAAGGATACATCTCAAGACAATAAAATTTCTTTCCCTTTCCGTCTTTGGCGCGAAAAACCCCTGCGCTCTCCCAACGCTTCTGCCACTTCTTTTCTATCGCAAAAAAATTATTAGTCTTCATGCAACACCAAAAGAACTCGCAATTTTAAAACTTTGCTTGTTAAGGGCTCTGTTGGAAAAGTCAAAAATTGTTTGCGTCACAAAACCTTCGGCTTTAACCCCGCACTTCAGTGCGGGGCTTGTTAGTGGTTTTGTGACCGCCGGAGAAATCCTCACTAATAGCCTAGGATTAAAATCCGAGGATTTCTACGAGCGTTAAAATTAGTGCAAAGCACTACATATTAAGGACGGGAGGGTGGGTGCGAACGCAAAAAAAGATTTTCAACAAAACCTTCTATCTCTAAAACCCCTCCGCAAGAAACTCCCACATTACACATATTAAGTAAATATATACTTAAAACAACAACATTTATAAAGGAATTTTCATACAAATTAAGTATAGGGTGTGTAAAGCGAATGTCAAGAAAATATTCTTCTCAGTTACTAATAGTCCTAATCGCATTCACCCCAAAAAAATTCTCGCGCTCAGAAGTGGTTGTCTCTGCACACCCTAAGGAAACATTCCCAGAGACAACCACTTCTTATTAAAATAAAATGACGCACAGATTAAAAACGCTAAGAAAAAGAAGAGAAGAAATCCACAAAAGAATAGAACTCTGCAAAAAACACAAAGAACACGCAACAATAACAGTGCAAAAAATTGCAGCGAAATACTCAACTGGAAAAATCTCCCACGGCAAATATCACGAAATAATAGAAAAAGCTTTCGGCTCAAAATCCCCAGAAAAATGGCTCGAGTATTACGACATCAACATAAACGATTACATCACACAGCTCGAATGGTGCAACAAAGAAATAAAAAAAGAATTAGCAAAAGCGTCCACATTCAAACTTCTTTTCTTCATCGCAGGACTCTTTCTCATCGCTCTCGTCATAACAGGAATATATCTCCTCCAGCCCATAATAACAGGAAGGTCAGCAGAAGAAATCCCAAAGCCCGCTGAGAAATCTTCAGACAAAGAAGCTCCTCCTCCAACTCCGCAAGAAACTCCCAAACCAGAACTCCCAGAAAAAGCCCAAGAAAAACCTCCTCTACAAGAAAGTGAAACAGAAACACCGACAGAAGAAACGCCGCCGCCAGAAGAAGAAATTCCGCAAGAACAAAACGAAACAGAAACTCCCTCCCAAGGAAAACCACCACGAGAAGAAAAGCAAAAAGAACCGCCAGAGAAAAAAGAAATCCCAGCACAACCGCTTCCCCCATCAGAACCGCCAGAGAAAAATATAACCATCCCGCCCTCTTCTGAAACCCCAATACTAACACAGCAAATCCCAGACAAAGAAATCGCAAAAAACACCGAATTAATTATTGAGCTCTCGCAATATTTCTCAAACGCAGAAGAATTCTCAATCTTACAAGTCCAAAATCTCTCAACAACAATCCTCGGAAAAACAATAAAAATAACTCCCGACGCAAATTTCATCGGAGCAAGAGTGCTAAGAATAATTGCCTCAAACTCCGAAGGAAAAACAGAAAGCAACTCATTCACAATAAAAATATCAGAAACAACAAACTCTCCCTCGCTGATAAAGCAAATCCCTGACATAGAAATAAAACAAAACTCGCGGGCAGAAATAAAGCTCTCAGAATATTTCTCAAACGCAGACCAATTCTTCGTCCTCCAAATAAAAAACATTTCAACAACAACTTTTGACCACACAATAGTGCTAAAGCCAGACAAAGACTTCACTGGAACGCAAACCACTCAAATTATAGCAGTAAATGAATTCGGGACAACAGAAAGCAATCAATTCAAAATAACAATCACCTCATCACTAAAAACGCCAGAAAAAAATGAAACAGAAATCCCTCTTAACATTACCTCCGAGATAAACATCTCCTCTGAAATAAACATCTCAACACTAAGATACAAAGCAGTAATCAACCGCCCTGTAAAATGGCTCAAAATAATAGAAGCAGGCTCAGTAAGCGAATTAGAAAACCTATCAATAGAAATACCAAAGCTCTCCAACAACATCTCAATCAGAACAGGCGCAGAAATAGAAGAATCAATAAAAGAAGCAGAAGACTACGAACAGCTAATAGAAACAACAGAAAAACAAGCTCTTCTCACAGGAACAATAACAGGAAACGTTGCGCGCGATTTAACAAGCCAAAAAGGAATTCTAACAAGATTTTTGGACTTCCTCAGAAAAATAACAATAACAGGAAAAGTAATCCAAGAAGAAGAGATAACAGAAAAAATAACAGAAACTCCTGATAAAAAAGAAATAAACATCGGCGAAATAGCCTCGCAAATCCCTACAAACAAGCTCGCAGTTGAATATTACACAGAAGGCGCAACCGCAATAGAACAAAACCTCTCCAACGGAAAAAGACTCATAGTCTCTGCCCCCACAGAGCTAAATCTAAAAGACATCCTCGCATTCACAGAAATTCCAGAGCTCTTCACCATAGGACAAGAATCACAAATAAGAGTTTATTGGAGAGAGCAAAAACAATTCATCAACTTCACCGCCATAGACCTAAATGGCAATAACAAATTTGATTACGTTGAATGGCTCGTTCCTCATCTAAGCAACCAAACTTTTGACGTCATCTTAATAACAAAAGCAGAACACCTCGACGAAAACAGAGAATTCATCTCAGACATTTTCGAGCAAGTGAAAGCTCTCGACGACATCTGGAGCGAGACAATTCCGTCTGAACATTATGTAAGAGTCACCTTTGAAGAAAATCTAACATCAGAAAAAGACATAACAATTTACCCTCGCGTCATCTCCGGCGCCCCAAGAATTGAAATCTACGAAGTTGACGAAAACATAAAAATAGCCGAGTTCTCTAACATCCAATCAAACCAATACAACAAAGTCTTCTTGACAAATTTACAAGGAAGCCAAGATATTTTTGACTTGAGAGTCGTCTCTGGGAATGTCGAATTTGACCACATTATTGACCCAACGCAATTATTCTTTGAAGATTGGGACGGGACAAATCACTTCAATAACTGGGATAATCTTGAGTGGACAATAGCCACAGACCGAGCAGATTCAGGAACTAATAGCTCAAAATGTGCTGCCGCTGCTAATTGTGATATGAACACTTCTGTTTCAATAGATACTTCTACTGCTCAAACAGTTAATGTAACTTTTAGATATAATGATGACGATCTTGATGCTGCAGACGCAAAAATATATTGGAAAAATGTTTCAGGAGACTGGGTTGACATAAGTGATATTGATGCCGCTACCGCCAGTGAGGATACTTGGCTCACCCTATCACTGGCTTCAACAAGCTCGCAATATTTTCATTCAGGTTTTTCCATAAGATTTTTTGGCGACCCAGATGCTAATGAAAATATTTGGATTGACACTATAAATGTTTCATACGACCCAGACACAACTCCTCCAGGAGTAACAATAAACTTCCCTAAGAATACAACTTACTCAACAGGCGACCTTCCTTTGAACTTTAGCGTTTCAACAAATGAGAATGCAACAGTTGAATTCACTTTAGACGGAGGCGTAAACAATTATTCAATGAGCGGCAATGAAGTTGAATTGTTCGGAACAGAGTTCAATCGTTCTAACGGAAGCATAGCCGACGGAGGCTACACATTCAAGGTGTATGCAAATGACACCTTAGGAAACCTCAACGACACAGAAACAATAACATTCTCTCTGGATTCTGTACCTCCAACAATTGATTTCGTCTCCCCAACCCCGAACAACGGCTCAAGCCAATCCAGCTCATCAATTTTCATCAATTTATCAACCTCTGATTCAACAGACCACTACACATTTACTGATTTTAACAACGACGTAGTATTATGGATGCGCTTTGATGACAGAAATACAAACGGCGATCCAACAGACCTCTCATCATACTCAAACAATGGCACGCTAAAGAACTCAGCATTAATAAACAATACTGGTTATTATGGCGACTCTGCTTTCTTCGGAATCGCAGATACTGACCAGCACGTAGTAATCAACGACAGCGATTCTCTTGACTTAAACAATGAAATGGGCTTTTCAGTCTGGATTGCGCCAGATTTTATAAACACAGATGGAAGCAATCACATGATTATTGACAAGTCCTTTCCAGGAAACGTTGATGCTTTCAGAATCTTATTCTCAGCAACAGAAGACGACTTTGGCATAATATTCTATAACTCCTCTACAACTCAAATAACTTGCTACACTCAAACCCTCTCCTGGAACGCACTTAGCTGGCACCATTTCGCAGGCACTTACAACGGAACAGATGTTGCTCTCTTCTGGGACGGCTCGCTTAACAACCCGTGCGCCTACACAGGAGACATCTCAACAAATATAAATAACGTTACAATCGGGGATAGAGGAGATTTAGCGAGTGGTATGGGATGGGAAGGATACATAGACGAAGTTATTCTCTTCAACCGCTCCTTAACAGCAACAGAAATCTCAGCCCTCTACAACGCCTCAGCAACTCAATATGAACGTAATTTCACCGGATTAGCAACAGCAACTCATAAATTCACTGGCTACACAGCTGATATCCTCGGAAACAAAAACAACACCGCCCAACGACAAGTAACAATAGACACAACAAATCCTCTCCTAACTATCGCCTCGCCTACCAACACAACCTATTCCACCTCTTCAATTGAATTCAACATAACTCTCAACGAAGAAGGTGACGCTGCTTGGTTCACTCTTGACAGCGGCGTCACAAATTACACAATGACAGAATTCAATATAACCTACTTCAACTACACCAACTCAAGCGTCCCCGACACAGGTTACACAGCCAAATTCTACGCAAATGACACAGCAGGTAACCTCAACGACACAGAAAGTGTAACCTTTGTTGTTAGTACTGCCGCGAACAACGCCCCAATAATAATCTCTGTAGATAATTCAACTTTCTCCCCAGTAACTCTAAGAGACGGCCCCTCAAACACAAACTTAACTTTCAACTTCTCTGTCTTTGACCAAGACGGCGCCTCTGATTTAGACAGCACAACAGCAATGGCAAACTTCACGCGTGGTGTAGGAGAAACACGCTCTAACTTAACTTGCGCACAAGTAGAATCCTCTGGAAACTATGCAAATTACACCTGCACAATAGATATGTGGTGGTTTGACTCAGAAGGACCTTGGAACATCACAGCATTCATAAAAGACTCCCCTGGCGACCCATCAACAAATGACACTACAACTTTAATTGTCAACTCATTAACAGGATTCAATCTAGGCCCTGCAACGGTCACATTCGCTACAATAGCAGCAGGAGCAACAAATACAACTTCAACAACCAGTCCGTTATTAAACAACACCGGCAACACTGCAATCTCAGATGGCAATATCCAAGTTAATGCAACTCACTTAGTCGGTGAAACCACCACCTCAGAAAAAATCTACACTGGAAACATGACAGCAGGTGCCACAACTGGCTCAAATGCAGAATGTAACTTCCCTGCAACTGCGGCTCAGATGAACCTAACATCAGGAGCAGTATACACAGCAATAAGCGGAGCAACTCTAAGCGCTGGAAACTACACTATAAACGACGGCACAGCGCAAGAAAACTTGTATATATGTATAACCCTCACAGGAGGCGAGTTAAGCCAGCAGGCATATTCCACGCTACAAGAAGGCGCGTGGACAATTCAAATCGCTCTCGCCGCTCTAGCAGTAGCCGGCGAAGCCGTAAGAAGAAAGAGGAAAAAGAAAAAGTCTGAAAAGATAACAGAAAATAATATCTTAGATGTTTTAGAGAAAAAACTAAAAGCAAAATACGGACTTGGGCTAAAGGAGATAATAACAGAAAGCCAAACACTTCCTCAAAAACAACAAACGCAAATACCTATAGAAATCTTCAAGAATAAACTTGCTCCAGCAGAAGCCCTAACCAAATATCTCAAGGAAAATCTCAGTATGAACTTCGTGAAAATATCATCTATGATAAACAGAGATCAAAGAACAATCGCTCTCAATTACAAAAATGCCCTTAATAAAAAGAAAGAGAAGCTCACAATAGACGCAAAAACACCGCTCTCAGTTGGATTAAGCATATTCTCTAACAGGAAATTAAGCATATTAGAATCGCTCGTCCATCACTTGCGGGAAAAAGGACTGAAGAACTTGGAAATATCAGAGCTCTTAGGCAAAGACCAGAGAAACATATTCACAATTTACTCAAGAGCAGTAAAAAAACTAAGCTCAAAGAAAGATAATCTTTAAAAAGAGAACATTACATTAATTAGATAAGAAAGATGGATAAAATAAAAAGAGGAGCTTTAATTGTTATATTGTCTTTATTTATAACTATACTAATCATTGCTATGACTTCAGCAGGGTTAATAGAATGGTTTAAAGCAAAAATAACAGGGGAAGTGACACAAACAACCATAGTAAATGTCACAGTAGGTGCAGGCGGAAATGCCCCCACGATAGTTTTTGTTTTTAACGACAGCACAGACGCAGTCACGCTAAAAGACGGCCCCTCAAATATTAATATCAGCATTAATTTCACTGCCCGCGATACAGATGGAGCTGTAAATTTAGACAGCAGCAAAGCCAGAGTAAACGTTACAAAAACTGGTGAAGCAACAAGATACAACTCAACTTGCTCTCAAATAGAGTCCTCAGGAAATGATGCAAATTACTCTTGTCTTATAGATATGTGGTGGTTTGACGGAGCAGGAGGATGGACAATTAACGCAACAATAACTGATTTAGGTAATAATGAAGCTTACAATAGCACAACAACACTTAATGTGAAGTCATTAACAGGATTCAATCTAGGCCCTGCAACAGTCACATTCGCTACAATAGCAGCAGGAGCAACAAACTCGTCATCCACAACATCTCCATTATTAAATAACACAGGCAACACGGTAATCGCAGATGGCAACATCCAAGTTAATGCAACTCACTTAGTCGGTGAAACCACTACCTCAGAAAAAATCTACACTGGAAACATGACTGCAAGCAACAACACTGGCTCAAATTCAGAATGTAACTTCCCTGCAACTGCAGCTCAGATGAACCTAACATCAGGAGCAGTATACACAGCAATAAGCGGAGCAAATCTAAGCGCTGGAAACTATACTCTAAGCGACGGAACAGCGCAGGAGCAGCTGTATGTATGTATAACTCTCGCCGGAAGCGAGTTAAGCCAGCAGGCATATTCCACGCTACAAGAAGGCGCGTGGACAATTCAAGTAACTTAAAATGGAACAAACTAAAACAACAGCAATAGGAACAATAATATTAGTAGTTCTTATCTTATTAACCAGCTCTGTAATCGCTTTCTCAGTATCAGCTCCTTATTTAGAAAACAAGCAGTTAAAACTCTATCCAGGAGCAGAAGCAAATCTTAAATTTGATTTGCAAAACTCAGGAGCAACAACAGATACTATTACAAAAGTTGAGATAGTAGAAGGAGCTGAAATAACAGAACTGGCTGACGGAAAAGACACATACACAATTTCTCCAGGAGGATTAACAACAGTAAACATCAAGATAACCATACCAAATGATATGGATTTAGGGCAAACCCGCCACATAAAATTAAGCTTCACTGCAAAAGATGAGGAAGCAGGAGGATTTAGTATTGGAAGTAGCATAGGACAGGAATTTGACGTCGTCATAGGCGAGATACCCCCAACCCCCGCCCCAGCAGAAGAAGCAGAGAAAGCAGAGATATCGCAAAAAGAAATAAGTAACACAAAACTCATAAACTACTTAATTGCAGGACTAATAATATTAATAATAATATATTACGTAATTCTTAGGATAAAAAAGACTAAAAGAAAAACTCGAAAGTCTTAGAATTGAAAAAACACGAGTTTTATTAATCCCTCTTTAATTTTATCGCTTCTCTTCTGATAATCTCCTTCTAATACTCCTTGGCACACCAATCCCTTTTATTAAAAGCACAAGCGAGATTTTAAATATTGCCGCTTGCTTTTTAGATTATGAGGTGGAGGAATTATTTTATAGCACTGGTATTTCTCATAGTTATAATAATAAATCCTGCCTCAACAGAAAAAAGCATAACAGGAGAAGCTATCACCGGAGAAGCAACAAGCTCTCTAGCTATA
>CAYIAU010000026.1:0-8443 GCA_964361465.1 Candidatus Woesearchaeota archaeon | reverse complement strand
ATAAAAAGAATCTTCCCGCAGTTAAAAGAAAACCCCTATGTTGGTGACCAATTAAGATATAGGTTTCTAAGAGAAAAAAGAATCAAAAAGAAAAGAATTTATTATCTAGTTTATGACGACTTAAATGCCGTTCTTGTAGTAGCATTAAGTGGAAAGAAAACCCAGCAAGAAACAATAAACCATATAATTCAATACTTTGATGAATACAGATCTTACTTAGAAAAAGTTTTAAGGAAAGTCTAATCAAGCAACTCTTCTAATTCTTCCAGCCTTAACATCTTCCAGACTTTCCTCAAACTGCTTAATCAAATCAAAATCAATTCTCTTTAGCTTTTCCAACTCTTCGGCTTTTCTTTCCAGATCTATCAGTCTAACCCTTGGGATAGTTACCATTTCTTCCATCAATGAAAGATAAATCCAAGATTTATATAATTTACTATTACCTAACCCATTATACAAAGCCCCCAAACTAAACTTCCCCGAGGCTTTTCCTAAAGCTCCTTTATCATTAGAATTATTAATTTTACTTTCAACCTTTACACAAGAAATCAGCCAACCCTGGAAAAATTCTAACTTTCCCACTTACTTCCCATATCCACTGGAAAATCCATTTCTCTAATAGCATCTAAAAGTTTGTTGCGAAGCTTCCCCAACCTTTCTGAATGTCCATTCTCTGCCCTAAAATGAATTACCCTCTCATTAATGTCAAATCCTTCAATACCAAGTCTTTGCTCGCGAGGAAGGGCATAACCCCACCTCACCACAATCGGCTCGCCCTCAAAATCCAAGTAAAATTCCCCCTTCAGAACCCTTCCATTTGTCCCTCCAATTTTCACTCTACCTTCTCTAATCCAACTATAAATCCTCGCCAACGTTTCATTTAGCTCATAATCTCTAAAACCTTCCAAATTCGGCTTTATTCTTTTCAAATCTTTTGAGCCAAACGAAAAATATCTGCCCATGTAAAATATGCGAGAATTTTCTTTTTAAACTTGATGTTTTAAAAGAAGATTGCTAAGATAGTATACAAAATTGTAACACTTAGTGAATAGGAGAAAAAACAATAAAACGTCACAAAACCCTTCGGGTTTTTGTTCGTGGTTTTGTGACCGCCGAAAAAATCCACGGCGAAACAACCACAGACTAAAGTCCGTGGATTTTAACGAGCGTTAAACAACAACGAAGAATCATATTCATAAGCCTCAGTGGCTCAGCGGTTACTGCGCGAGCGTTTAAGTTTGAGTTAATATTACTTACTAAAAACAACCTCTTCTCCCACAATCCAAATCACAAAGTTCTTGAGTAGTTTGAACTCCTCAAGAACTTTCAGTTCTTGATGGCTGTCAAGAACACGAATTTATGAGTGTTCTTGAAGCTAAGATATATTACAACTCCCTATTGAACTCTTGGAGTTGCAATACTTGAGAAAGCAAAGCTTTCTCATTGAAACCAAGCTTTATCCACACTCTAAAGAATGTGGTTTTATCTTTGGATAACAAAAAATTTCTTTAACTCAAAGTTAAACTAAAGGTTGGGACAATATTGGTTTTTTAGTAGGGCGTTTAAAGCCCACAAATATCTTTACGTCCACTACATAGAAAAATATTTAAATGATGTAGACGTAAAGATATTATGGTTTATACTGAAATAAAGGAGAAAAACGGGAGAAAATATTTCTATAGGGTTAAATCAGTCAGAAAAGGAAATAAAGTAGAGAAAAAAAGAATTTATTTAGGAGTTGATCTAAATAAAAAGGAGATCTTAGAAAAAGAAGCTGAGGCTGACAAAGAACTATCTTTACTTTCTACATTATTAACTGAAGAGGAGATAAAAGAAATAGAAAAGATAAAGAAAGAATATTCCAAACAGCCTAAAGCAACAGAGGAAAATAGATATGAGACATTTGTTTCACTATTTACCTATGATTCTACAAATATCGAAGGAAACACTCTAACATTGCAAGAAACATCTCAATTATTGTTTGAAAAAATAACACCAAGAAAATCCTTAAGGGAAATAAATGAAGTAGTAAATCATAAGGAAGCATTTGATTATTTGTTATCTTATAAAGGAGACTTAACAAAAGAATTTATATTAAAATTGCACAAGTTAGTGGTCAAGGAAACCTTAAAAAAAGAATTGAATGAGCAGATAGGAGAATATAGAAGCTTGCAAGTTTATATAAGAGGAACAGAGTGGTTGCCTCCAAAAGCCTCTGAAGTATCTAAAGAGATGGCTTCACTTCTTTCCTGGTACACAAAAAATAAGAAAAAGATTCATCCATTGATTTTAGCAACCTATTTTCATTCTGCTTTTGAGACAATACACCCATTTGTTGATGGAAACGGAAGGGTTGGCAGATTATTAATGAATTTTATCTTAAGAAAGAATAATTATCCTATGATAAATGTCCCAAATAAAGAAAAATATGCTTATTATAACGGATTGGAAAAATCTCAAGTTAATGGAGACTTAAGACCTCTTGTGAAGTTCTTTTTTGAATTAATGAGGAATGAAAAGATCAGATTTTGAAATCTTAATTCTCTATCCCGTGTAACAAAAACTTGTACTCGGTTGCTAATCAATCTTCAAGCTCAGAATCTTGCTCATCCCCTCCTGCATACTCACCCCATAAAGCAAATTAGAATTCATTATAATCGCGTCGTTGTGAGTTATCACAATATACTGCCCTGACTTCATATACTGCTCCAACAATCCCGCCAATCTCTCCGAATTCCTCTTATCCAATGCCGCGTCAATCTCATCAAAAATGTAAAAGTGATACGGCTTGTGCTCCTGTATCGCAAACAAAAGCGCGAGAGCCACAAGCGTCTTCTCCCCACCGCTCAAAGAAGTTATGTCAAAATATTTCCCCTTCGCCAGTTTGACGACGATATCAACCCCGCCCGCAAAAATGTCTTCTTTGTTTTCAATATCCAAATAAGCAACTCCCTTGTTGTAAAGCTTCGCGAAATTATTGGAAAACAGCTCATTAACTGCCTTGAAGCTCTTCATAAATGTCCGCGTTTTCTTCTTGTCTATTTCAGAAATTATATTCATTATCTGCTCTTTCTCTTTCCCGAGCGTCTCCACTTTCTCATAAACTTTATCATACTCTTCTTTCACTTTCTCATAAACTTCAAGCGCTCGCAGATTAATTGTCCCAATGCGTGAAAGCGCCTCCCGCGCCTTTGTCAAGCGCTCTTCCAGAGCGACAAAACTCCCCTTCAACAATTCAACTCCCTGATAATCTGTCAAAGCCATCTTAAAAGACTCGCGCTCAGCGTCAAGCCGCGCCTTGCCAACTTTCAAATAATTTATCTGCTCCTCAAGCCCTCTAGTCTCATTCTGAAGCTCACTAATTCTCAAATTACTCTCCTGCACCTTTTTCTGCAGCTCATCTCTTTCCAAAAACATTTTCTTAAACTTCTCATTCATCTCTCTATCTTTCTTCTCATTCTTCTCAAGCATCTTTTCCTTCTCTTCAATCGTTTCCCCAAGCTCACTCACGAGCTGCGAAATCTCTTCAAGATCCTCATTGCTCCTGCCAATAATGCTCTGCGTTCTCTCCAACTCTTGCTGTTTGTAAAGAATCGTCGCATCCAGATTTTCTTCTGTCCTCGCAGAAACTTCCTCAATCTCATGCATCTTCGTCTCCCGCCTCTCCTCTATCCTTCCCAAATCACCAGCGCTCTCTTCAGCTCTCTTTCTCCTCGCCTCAAGCTTGCCGATCTCATCCTCAAGAAAATTCTGCTCTTCAACACTTTTCCTCAACTCTCCTTTCTTCTCTTCAATGCTCTTGTGGCTCGCGCTCTCCCTCTCACCCAAAGAAATCTTCTCCTCAATATTAATAATCTCCCCAATTATCTCATCCTTACTCTTCCCTACTCTATCAAGAACACTCATAGCGCTCTCTCTTTTCTCCTCAGCGTTCGCTATCCTTTCTTCAACATCCTTGAACACATGCCCCTTGTGCTCTTTAGTCATAGTGCTCTGGCAAAGCGGACAAATATCTATCGTCTCAATATGTTTCCGCACTTCATTTGCCCTCTTTATTTCATTGTCAGCGACAACAACTATCTTCTCGTTCTCAAGCTCTCTCTTCCCCAACTCCTCAAGCTCTGCCTTCTTATCCTTCAAAATTTCCCGCGCCCCCGTCGTCTCTGAAAAACATTCTTTCTCGTTCCTATACTTCAAGACCTTCTCGCTCTGCTCAATATAAGAAATAATTCCCTCGCTCTCTGCCTTCACCTTGCCAATCTGCTCTCTCTTGTCTTTTATTCTCTCTTTCAATCCCTCAAGTTCTGTCTTAAGCGAAAGCGTTCTCTTCCTCTCCTCTTCTATCAGCGCAAGCTCTTCTTTTTTCCTCTTCAGTTCAGCGCTTTTCTTCGCCATCTTCGGCGACTTCTCTCCAAGCTCCCTAATCTCCTCCTCAAGCTCTGGAATTCCCCGCTCAAGCTCCCCGATTCTTTTCTCAAACTCTTCTTTTCTATTCTCCTGACTTTCCTTTCTAACTTTAAGTCCCTCAATCTCAGCTCTTAAATTAGCAATCTGCTCTCTCAAATTGCTCTGCTCAACACCGCTCGCCTCCTGAATATATTTGTTTATCTTTTCTATTTTCTCGCTCAAGCTCTGGCTCTCAATTCCAATCTTGCCAGTGCGTTCTTTCAGCTTCTCTCTCTCGGAAATCTTTGCCTCAACACTCTTAACCACACTCTCAAGTTCCTTTTCTTTCTCTTCCATCTTCTTTTGCAAAATACTCGCCTTGCTTCTCTTCACAACACTCTCAAGCTCCTTGAATCTCTGCGCCTGTTTTCTCTCCTCTTCTAAGTTATTCAAATATTCAGTTCTCTGTTTCAAAATTATGGAAATCTCCTTAAGTCTTTCATCTGTCCTTTCCAATTCTCTAAGCGACTTCTCTTTCCTATGCTCATAAATCGCAATGCCCGCAACCTCTTCAATTATTTTCCTCCTGTCTTCAGGATGCATCTTGATTATTGAGTCTATTCCTCCCTGCAGAACAATGTTAAAGCCGTGAGGGTCAATCCCTGCCTGTGCAAGAGTTTCTATTATTTCAGCCCTCGTCTTTGTCTCGTCATTAATCTTGTAAATGCTCTGTCCGTTTCTCCTCACAATTCTCTTCAGTATTATATCGTCTCTGTCCAAATTAAACGCTCTATCTCCATTATCAAAAATCAGCTCCACATAAGCTTCCTTCGCCGGCTTCGCAAACTTGCTCCCCATAAAAAGCAGATGACTCGCCTTCTCCGCCCTTATCGATTTTATGCTCAATCTCCCCAGCACAAAACACAACGCGTCTGAAATATTACTTTTTCCACTACCGTTAGGCCCCACGATTATGTTTATCCCCTTGTCAAAATTAATCTCTGTCCGCTTAGCAAAACTCTTGAAGCCAGATATCACCATGCCTTTTATGTGTGCCATGCCTTATCATAAAGAAAGAGGTATTTAAGAATTATTATTCAAGCTAAAAGAATAAACCTAAATTAGGCATATGAAAAACAGACTCTACCCTTTCAATCTCCATAACATAAAACAGCCTATGAACACCATACTTCTCATAGCCAAACTCTATAACATCCTCCTCCACTCTTCTAATATCTATTTCTCCCCCAAGACCAACAACAGCATATTTGCCCTCGTGCCCTTTCCCAATTAAACTATCTAAATTATTATGAAATATCTGACATAATCTTCCACTAATAGAATCCTTGCTTACCCTACTTCTAACAAATACCTTCACATATTTATACTTTATTAACCCTCGTAAAAATCTCCATCTTTTAAGATGGAGTAATTTTCTGGAGATTTTTCCGGGTCTCCCCAAACCCAAACAAACTCCACACTTTAGTGTGGAGTACAAACCCGCAGGGTTTGGTGATAAATAAAAAACCACTAAGCTAATTAAAAAAGAAAAAAAATCAAAAAGCTTAGTAGTAACTTTCTCCGAATTCCTCGGATTTTTCAGGCTTTCTTGTAAGCAATACAATAAGAACAACAAGTAGCACAACAAAGATTATTGCAAGAATAACTGTCAAAAGAACAGTTGTGTTTCCCGCGACAACTCTTGTTCCGCTTCCTTCAACGTTTGCTCTAAATGTTTTGCTGTCAACAATTTGTCCGTCAGAGTTTATGTCAACTGTGAAGCTGTAGCCGTCCTCTTTTTCAGAGCTAGCCATCAACTGAACAGTTTTGCTTGTACCTGCTGGGATTGCCACTATTGGCTCTGAAAGCTCAACCTTAAGCTCTGTTGGAGCATTAGGTATCAATTCATATACAGCAACTCTCTCGCCAGTGTTGACGATAGTCAAGCTGTATGTTCCGCTTTCACCTACACCAAATGTTCTGCTCGTTACTGGAGAAGCAACAATACTGCCCTCTCCCGCGCCGACAACAGAAACCTTTTGTGTAACAGTTGTTATGGAATCAGCATTAAATGCCTCAACCTCAACAACATAGATTCCAGCTGGTGTGTTGGCAGGTATCTTCAAGAGAACCCTTCTCTCGCCTGAGTCAAATTTCTCAGGGTCGTCCTGGTCCTCTGCTGAAAGATCTCCGAAGAAACCTTTGTCTGATATTCCCAATGCAGGAATACTTCCTTTGACAAAAGTGTCTTCAGCTTCCTCTCTTCCTCTGTTCTTCAACACAACATCAAGAACAAGGGTTTCCCCCGCCTTAACTTGTGTTGGCATGTCAACATCAAGAACCTCAACAACGTAAGATTCTCTCTGTGCTCCAAGATTTACCGTTTTTTCATCCAAGACGCCATCGTTCTTGCTCTCAACAGAAACCTTGATTTCAAGGTCTTCGCTTGGGTCCAAGTCAAATGGTATCTCAAGTAAAACAGTTCTGCTGTAGCTCTTTCCAGAGTCTACAACAAATCTCGGACTGGATGAGGAAAACTCTCTGTCACCAACAATCCAAACATTCACTCTAACATCTCTTATGCTGTCGATTCCATCAGCTGCCTCGAAAATTGTTCTTACTTCCACTTTTTGTCCAGCGAAAGCAGCGACATTGACGCTTCCAGAAGGTAGCGCTTCAACGTCATCAACTTCGATGCTTGTGATTTCACCGAATGCGTTGGCACTTACGCTGGCAATTACGAAAACTGCCATAGTAAATACTGCAACAAGAAATGCCATCTGCTTCAAAGATGTCATTGTGTTTGTCATTTTAAATTTAGTTAAAAAAGTCACTCAAACCCTATTTATAAACTTTGCGGTAGCAACAGAATTGAAACTATCCTAAAGTAACGAACAAAAAGGTTTATATAAGGCACGTGAGTATACCAAAGGATACCATGGCAACACAGAAAAGCATTATATCGACGATAAAGCTCCAAAAGGAGACAAAATCCCGCCTCATAAACTTAAAGACATACAAAAGAGAAACTTACGAAGAGATAGTTCAGAAGATGCTCTCCATATTGAATTTATGCAAAATAAACCCAGAGCGCGCCCAGGCAAAACTGCGCGCTCTTGACAGGCAAAAGCGTAAAATCCAAGTACAAAACAAGACTAAATTCCAAGCTCCCTAGCTATATTAACACCCTCAACACTATCTTCAACCATCGTGGGCGACTCATTAATAATCCTGATTTCCTTGCCGCGAGGCAGTTTAGACAACAACTCCCCCCACTCTTTTTTCTCCGTGCTTCGGTGATGCTTCTCTCCTTTCTCCCCATAAACAATTCCTGAAAAATGAACATGCCACTCTCTCTCAGGAAACAACTTCTCTATTTCAAAATAATCCACGCTCTTCTCTCGAGCCAAAATATGCGCGAAATCAATGCAGAATGAACACCCTGTCTCTCTAACAAGCCGCGAAATTTCATCAACACTCCCAAAAACATTAACCTTGCCCATTGTCTCTGGCGCAATTTTTATCTTCCACTTCTTCGCCTTCAACTCCTTCATAATCTCCCAAATGCCTTCTTTAATCACATCATACGCTCCCTCTTTATTAGAACCATAATATCCAGGATGAAACACAACAACTCGCGCCCCCAAAATCTCTCCAATCTCACAGCACTTCAAAATCCTCGCTTTAGTCGCCTCACGCTTCGCCTTCTCAGCAGAATTCAAATTAACCCAATAAGGCGCGTGTATGCTTAAATCAACCCCAAGCTCCCACGCCCGCCGCCCAATCCTCCCAGCATCTTCTTTTTTAATATAAACACTATAAGTAAAAGCAATCTCGCACGCCTTCAAACCACGCCGCGCATAATCTTCCAAAACTTTTTCTGCCGTCGCAACAGGCCCAAGTCCCGCCGGTCCAAATTTAATTGTCATTTACAATATTTATTTCATCCATATAGGATAATATAAATAAAAGTATAAGTATTTATCCATATAGAGTTATGCAAAAGTCACAAAACCTTCGGCTTTAACCCCGCACTGAAGTGCGGGGCTTGTTAATG
>CAYIAU010000025.1:0-8729 GCA_964361465.1 Candidatus Woesearchaeota archaeon | reverse complement strand
CCATTCTCTAAATAAAGAGTCGGATGTTAAAAATGCTTTGTTGACAGAAATATCATGGCTCTGTATTGCTCGAAGACCATACAGAGCGTATATCAATATTATGATATCTAAGAACTTTATAAAACTTTCGCGAGGGCTCTGTATTACTAGAAAATCGTCAAACGGATCAGAATAACCATAGAAAGAGGCCGGGATTCATTTATCTTCCCATTCTTCTTTGATAAGCCCATAAATATAAACATCATGTATCTTTCCCGTAGATTTCATCTTTCTATATTGCTTCCTTGTTCCCTCCAAACAAAAACCTATTTCTTCCGCTAATTTAGTTGATGGAATATTTTCTATAGCAACTTCACAATCTATCCTTCGCAAGTCTAATTCCTCAGATGCAAACTTAATACCTCTCTTAACAGCTTCTGTTGCTATTCCTTGTCGCCAGTATGCTTCGCTTAAGGAGTAACCAAGCGTCGCTGTTTTTTGAAATTCGTCTGTGTCTAAAAGTTGAATCAAACCAATAACTCTACTATTGAAGTCTATTCCTAAATTATAATCTGTTCTTGGTTGTTGTTTCGCTTGCTCGTTAAATTCTAATATGAACTTAAGAGTCTCTTCTTGTGTTAGTGGATAGGGTGAAAGATGTAGATACTGCACGATATTTAAGTTGTTATAAGTTTCCATTAAATCTTCTAAATCGCTTTGAACAATATCCCTTAATTTTAATCTCTGGGTTTTCAACTCCATTTTATTTCACACCAGAAACATCATACCAATTTTGAACTGCCCCAACTTTCTCGCCCTTCAAAGCTTTTGATAACCTATCATAATATCTTTCCGTGTATTCTGGCCAGATTGCTCTAGACTTTACATATAATTCTTTAATTGTGTTATCTTTAACATTTCCAAAACCTCTCTTTTCCTGAGTTCTTAAGTCTGCGCAGAAATCCATTGCTGTTCCATCATAGTCAATTCTAAATCCGCCATAAAATACTGTCGGTAAGATAGTGCAATTAACAAGCGCCCTTGGTGTTGTTGAAGTTCTTTGCGATAATGGAATAATGAGTGAAGGTGCTAAATCTTCTGTTGCCGCAGGGCTATCAAATGAGAAGAAGCCTTCTTTGTATAATTCTGCTATTATCGGCGCGTGCTCATCACCCAAAATGTTTAATGAAACTTCTAAATGCGATGGAAGCCTTGGCGCAAGATCAACAGTTCTCCTAAACAAATCCACGCCAGCAGTTAATTCTTGTTCGTTATGGGCTGTTGGAAAACAATAGCCAATACTTAAGTAATCAAATCCTGCTTCTGCTAAATCTTCTACCATCCTCTCAAGAGAGGAAATGTTGTGAGGCATTGCAGTGAATATAGCAGTAAGATTTTTTATGCCAGCACGTTTTGCTATTTTCAACCCTTCTAATGAGCTTCGGTATGCTCCCTTGCCTCTTACCTTATCGTGGTCTTCCCTGTAACCATCAAAACTTACACTAAAGAAATAAAAGTCTGAGTGTTGGCTCAGCCAATCAATATTTCTATCTATAAGAGTGCCATTTGTGATTATTTCTTGCCTTACTCCAAATCCTTTTTTCCTTTTTTCGTCTATTGTTTCTAAAATCGCTCTTGTCTTATCCGGTGATAAAAGCGGCTCTTTGCCGATTATAGAAATATGGCTCATTCCTAAGTCAACGGCTTGAGAAGTTACATCTCTCCATTTTTTTGCGTCTATTGCTCCTTCTTCTGTATTATCCGGAACATGAGTATTCGCATAATAACAATGGGAGCATCTTAAATTGCATACTTTATTTACACTGATTCCTAAATCGGCGCCGCTCGGCGGAGAAAGATCATTTTCTTTTCCATAAATTCTTGTTAAAAATTGTCTTGAAAGTTTTGCAATTTCTTTCGGAGACTCACCTTGTGTCAAAGAATCGAGAATTTCAGTTTGAAATTCAACTAATCTATTAGCTTTCTCTTGGAGAACATTTCTCTCCTTTTCTGTTGTGGGGGCCATTTAAAACCTCCGCTTATCACTCTCTTCTTCTTGCGTTTTATAAGAAATGTAACCTGTTTCTCTGGGAACTCCACCTCGACCAAGACCTACACCTGCTGCGCTTCCTGTAATATTTGGTGCTTCTTGAGAATCATATGAAATAATTCTAATTTGTTCTGGCGTTCCTCCTCTTCCAAAAGCTGCAGCTGTAGCGCTTCCGCTTATATTATAGTGGCTTCTTGTTGGATTTCCTAATTCCCTAACTACTCTTAACATCCTACTTATTCCTGTTTCTGTTTCTCTTGCCATACTACATTAAAGTATGAGTTATATTTAATGTTTATTACTAAATATATTAACAAATAAGCAAAAGATTTATAAGGTATAAATAATTGTTCATATTATGAAGAATAATATTAACTGGGTAGTCAAGCCCACGGATAAGAGATTGATAGTAAAAGATAGAGATAAAAAATTAATCAGGGTTATTTATGCTAATGCGAGAATGTCTCTTAAAGACATTGGGAAGAAATTGCATTTAAGCAAGGTCGCAATTTATAACAGATTAAAAAATCTTGAGGAAAAGGAAATCATAACAGGATATTCCTGCCTAATCAACTTTAGCAAGCTCGGATTTAGCACTTATCAAATTGGAATAAAAACAAATATGAGTTTAGAAGAAAAAGAAGACTATCTAAAGAAAATCCAGGATTGTAGACATGTTAATCAAGTGTTAAGATTAGCTGGAGGAAAATGGGATTTTTTAATACGTGTTTTATCCCAAGAGAAACATCTCAACAAAGCTCTTGATTTGATCAAAGATTCAAAGATACAAGAAGAAGATATCTTAAAAATAGAGGGGCTTTTTGCGCATGTTGGTGAGGATAAAGAATTTAGTTTGATAGAAAAAACTGAAAAAGATTTATCTAATGAAGAAATAAATCTTCTTCTTCAGCTTGCAAAAAACTCAAGACAGAGTGTAGTAGAACTTTCAACAAAAACAAAAATATCTCCTCAAACAATAGTAAGCAAAATAAAAAAATTTCAACAAAGTAGGATTATAATCTCCTTCCCAACAGAGTATAACCCTTTAATTTACGGAGATGAAGGATATTTGCTGGTTATAACCACAAAAAACAGATCTGTGCAAAATAATTTGTCTAGTCAATTAGCAAAAATTAATTCTGTGGGCGTATTTACAAATTTACAGAATCCGAATATAATAAGTTTTCATGTGATCTCTGGATTAAACGAGTTAAAAAACGTAGAAAAAACTTTGCAACCCTTCATTAATGAAGTAAGAAATTATGAATTTATCAGAATAGAAGAACAATCTCTTTATAATTTTTTTCCAGATGAGGTTTATAAAATTTTGATAAAATAAAACTCTTAATTTTTGAAAAAAACGCCCTGACCGAGAATCGAACTCGGGACTTACGCGCGACAGGCGTATGTTTTAGCCACTAAACTACCAGGGCACAATCATAAAATCATAAACTCCTTTTTAAACCTTATCACAAACTTCTTGTGTGTTGTGTTAGAAGTTTATGCTCTGTACCAAAAAATCAAATCCTTCTCCCTCACAAAATATAAATATTTATCCATTAAGACAAACCTCAAACTTCCTAAACCCCTTCACAGTGCGAATATCAACTTTATCACCATCCTTAATCCTATACGCCCTCTCGCCATAACAATGTCTCACCAACTTCCTATTAAGTCTAATTCTCCACAGATAAAAATCTCCCTCCCTCTCAACTAAACTGCCCCACATATTTCTGCATCCCGCCCTCTGCCCCAAATGCCTTCTCAATCCATCGCTATAAATTAGCCCCATAGAAATAATCCCCATCCCTAATATATAAACTTAACAAAGTTTATATTCTATTAATTCATAAATAAACTATGGAAAAAAACACATTAATGAAACTAAGAATAATATCATGGGCGATGGGATTCACAGCTCTAGCATTATTGCTCTTTGGCATAATTAGAGAATTATTTTTAAAATGAATGCTGGCGATACACTAACAATATTTTCCAATATAATAAATTTCGGGATCTTCATCTATTTCGTTGTGGTTTTACTAAAGTTAGAAGTGTTAGATATTATAGGATTACTAATTAGCGCATTTGGGTTGCTGTCCTCTCTAGTGGCAAACATAGTATCAGCTCTACAGAAAACATAATTTTCACTACTCCAAAAAACAAAAATCCCTAAAAAAATTTAAATACCAAAAGTTCATCAAAAAATAATGAAAACAAAAAACCTCTTTGCGTTATTCTCATTAACAATATTCACAATCATAGCATCTTTAGCTCTAACATCAGCAGCATATCACTACGCAGGCTATGGAAGCCCTTACAACTACGACTCTCAATACGGCGACTACTGGGAGTCAGCCTCTTACTACAAATCAAACACATACGGCTCTGACACAAGCCCAACATACACAAGAACAACAAGCTACGACAAAGACGTGGATTACATCTATCTCGGCTACGGCGACTACGAAAAAACAATAAGTTACACCAAAACAACAAAAGTCCTCCACAACGACCCTTACTACCAAAGAAGATTCAGCCCGGCATACTCGTACCAAAGATACACGCGCCCAAAATACTACTACTCTGATCCCTACACCTCAACGCCCCAATACCACTACGCAAAAACATACCCAAGAGACTACGGCTATTCATACCTCGGCTACACCTACCCTTCTTACCCTCACTCAAGATACCACAAATATTAATTCTGTAAAAATTTAAATAATATCCTCAATTAAAAGTATCATGAAAGACAGTTCAATATTCTTAAAAATTACAATGTGGGTGCTCCTCGTTATAATAATTTTAACATTGATTTTATTGTTAACCAGGCTCTATGACTAAGATGGCAGACATTTATGAAACTCTCTCAATAATAGCACAAATAGCAGCCTACATTATAGCAATAATCATAGCAATTCAAATAATCCGAATACTCCTGGGCGGGTCATGGGAAATAGAAAGTGTAATATTGGCATTATTAGTTCTAAATCTAACAATAACTTTTAGCATAATTAATAAAATCTCAAGGGTAGAAAAAATAATTCATGGACACATAGAATGGCATAAAGGCAGAGACAATAAGTAATTATTCTTCATTAAATTTGTAAACAAGTCCGTTCTTTTAGCTCTCTCCCGCTCCAACAATTTCCTCTCGCGGCACTTTCACTACGTCTGCAACTTTATCGCCCTCTTTCAATTTAACTATCCGAACGCCCTGAGTAGCGCGCCCCATCACCCTCATATCCTTCATGCTGACTCTTATCACCATCCCCTTCGTCGTCGTCGCTATAACACTATCTTTCGAATCAACACTAAGCGAAGAAATAATCTCGCCCGTTTTCACACTAGTCTTCAAATTAATTATCCCCTTCCCTGCACGAGCAGTTCTCCTATATTCCTCCAAGTCACTCCTCTTCCCATAACCCTTCTGCGTTATCGTCAAAATCGTCGTCTTCTCTCCTTTCGGAAGCGCCTCAATTGAAACAACTTCGTCTCCCTTTCCAAGCTCAATTCCCTTAACACCATAGCTCGCCCGCCCCATCGCCCTCACCTCGTCGCTGTTAAACCTTATCGCTTGTCCTTTCTTCGTTATCAGCAAAACCTCCTCTCCATCGCCAACGCGCCTAACATTAATTATCACGTCACTCCCGTCAGCAGGCAAGTTCATTATTCTAACTCCTGTCGCGCGCGGCTTTGAAACATCCTTCAATGTTAATTTCTTCACCTGCCCCAAGCGCGTGGCAAAAATCAGATAACCAGAATCAAAATCTTTGATAGCCATCACATTAGCAATCGCTTCATCTCTTAAATTCAAAAGATTAGCAATTGAACGCCCCTTGCTCTGCCTCTCGCTCGCAGGTACATCGTTTGCTTTCAGCCAATAAACTCTCCCTCTTGAAGTAAAAAACAAAAGATAATCGTGCGTTGAGCAGGTTATCAGTTTCCTAACAAAATCCTCGTCCTTCAAGCCCGCCCCTGTCACACCGCTCCCGCCCCGCCTCTGCTCCCTATACGTCCTCAAATCAACTCTCTTGATGTAGCCAGAATTCGTCGTCATTATCACAACATCTTTCTTCTCAATCAAATCCTTCTCAGAAATCTCATCAACCTTCTTAATAACTCTCGTTCTTCTATCGTCACCATAATTCTTCTTCAGCTCCTGCACTTCCCTCTTGATAACTCCAAAAATTTCCTGCACGCTTCCAAGAAGTTTCTTCAAATGCTCAATCGTCTCTTTCAGTTTCTTCTCTTCATCCTTCAGCTTGTTCGCCTCAAGTGAAGTCAATTGCTGCAATCTCGTCTCAAGAACCGCCTTCGCCTGCCTGTCGCTCAACTTAAATCTCGTCATCAAACCATCGTGCGCCTCTCGCGCGTCCTTGCTCTTCTTAATGAATTGCACAATCTCATCAATACTCTTCAAAGCCAACAGCAATCCAAAAACAATCTCCAGTCTCTCCTCTGCTTTCTTCAGCTCAAACTTGCTCCTGTTAGTAACAATCAACTCCCTATACTTAACATATTCAGAAATCACTTCCTTCAAATTCAAAACTCTCGGCTCTTTCCCGACGAGAGCAAGAATATTCGCGTCAAAATTCGTCTGCAGTCTTGTCAGCTTGTAAAGCTTGTTTAAAGTAAATTTCGTCGGCGCGCCCTTCTTCAGCTCAACAACAATTCTCACGCCCTTCTTAGAACTCTCGTCGCGCAAGTCAGCAACATCAGGCAGCTTTTTCTCTGTCGCAAGCCGCGCTATCTCCTTCACCAAGTCCGCCTTGTTAACCATATAAGGAATCTCTGTCACAACAATAGAACTCTTTCCCTTACTCTCCTCTGTCGTCGTCTTCGCCCTCATCACAACCTTGCCCTTCCCTGTCCTATACATTTCCTTTATCCCTTCTCCAGTAATCATTGCACCAGTTGGAAAGTCAGGCCCTGTCACAATCTCAGCGAGCTCGTCAATCTCTATCTTTGGCTTGTTAATGTAAGCAACAATCGCGTCGCACAACTCTGTCAAATTGTGAGGAGGAATATTCGTCGCCATACCGACGGCAATACCTGTCGTGCCATTCAAAAGCAAGTTAGGAAGTTTCGCAGGCAAAGTGTCCGGCTCCTTTGTTGAGTTGTCAAAATTAGGAAGCATCTTCACCGTGTCCTTTTCAATATCCTGCAGTAACTCCTGAGAAATCTTGCTTAGCTTCGCCTCGGTATACCTCATTGCCGCCGGAGAATCCCCGTCCATACTTCCAAAATTCCCCTGCCCGTGAACAAGAGGATATCTCATTGAAAATTCCTGCGCCAGTCTCACCATCGCGTCATAAACAGCGACGTCGCCGTGCGGATGATATTTTCCAAGAACCTCTCCAACAACAGAAGCTGACTTCTTCGTCGGCTTGCTCGGCTCCAAACCAATTGAATGCATCGCATAAAGAATTCTCCTATGCACTGGCTTCAAACCATCTTCAACCGACGGCAAAGCCCTCTGCACAATCACAGACATCGCATAATCAATATAAGATTTCTCCATCTCATCAACAATCTCCACGCCCTCAACGCCTTTCTCCTCCCCAATCTGATCCTTCTCGCGCCTCTTCTTCTCGTCAGCTCCAAGCTCTTCTTCTATTTCCTTCTCGTCCAATTTTTTCGGCGTCATTTTTTCTTCTCTCCCTTCTTCCCAGAAATATCTCCTCCCAAAATTTCCTTCTCTGGAAAAATGCTCCCGCTAAAACCGCACTTCTTACACATCCACATTCCAATCATCCCTCCAGCTACCATCATAACATCCTCGCTTCCACACCGCGGACATATTCGAACTCTTAGTATCCCCATCTTTCCCTCCCAAAGAGTTCGAATGCTAGAGAGCTTTGCTCTCTATGAAATTTTTTACTTATCATTTTATTCCAAACTCCTCCTTAATTTTATTCAAATCAACTTTCCCACTCCCACTATCTCTATATGTATCATCATCCTCGTGGTGTGTAGAAAATTCAATTATCTTGCTATTTTCCAAAGGTGTAAACCTGTGCTTCATTCCAGGCTCTAAAATTTGAACATCACCTGCCTTCATAACCTTTTTCTCTCCATCAACCTCCAGCAATACCTTCCCCTCAAGTAAATAAAAAGTCTCGTGCTTATTTTTATGATAATGCATACTCCCCCTAAACCCTTTATTCAAATTAAGTATCTTTCCACAATACTTATCATTATTAACAATCCACTCTTCACTTCCCCAAATCTTATTTACTTTCTTTATCATGGCAGAGGAAAAACCCCCAAATCATTCCCAATCTCCTGAATATTCTCGCCTCTCTCAAGTCGGGCATAAATATGGAAAAACGTCTCCATAATTGTCATATCCAAAGCGTCCCGCACTTTCTCCACATTTCCAACTCCCATCCACTTCTTAACTCTTCCCTTCAGCTCATCTCTATCTCTTGTCTCTCTCATCAAATATCAATCTCCGCTTCAACAGCCCTCTGTGAAATAAACTCTCTCCTCGCCTCAACGTCATCGCCCATCAACTTGCTAAAAACCTCATCTGCCTTCACAGCATCCTCAATTGTAACCTTCTTCAGCATTCTCTTATTCGGATCCATCGTCGTCTCCCACAACTGGTCTGGATTCATCTCCCCAAGTCCCTTGAATCTCTGGACATCAACATTGCCAAGTTTTGAAACCATCTTCTTAAGCTCGTCGTCTG